>NZ_PTRU01000042.1:0-26220 GCF_002965245.1 Escherichia sp. MOD1-EC6021
CTAGTCTAAAAACTAGTATTAAGACTATCACTTAAATAAGTGATATTGGTTGTCTGGAGATTCAGGGGGCCAGTCTAGTCTGTCATGAAACAGTTTTATGACAAGACATCAAAAAAATGTCAAAAACGTGATCTTTCTTCAGCTTTTCAGAATATTGAGTACCAGGAAGTCAATATCAATTCTGGGACACATATGCATTTACCATTAAAACCGGGCACAACAAGCTGTTCAGTCTCAATCCATACCCCGTGTTTTATCAATATCAGAATAAGAATATCTGCGGATAAATAAAAAAGGAATGTCGAGGGAGCTTACCGCAGAGGGCTCTCCACCTCACAAACCATTTACAAAAATGATACCGGCATATCTTTGGTCCCTGTCACAACCAAACATTGACAATCCAATATAACCCCAAATATATTTCGGGTAAGAAGTCTGGGATTTATACAGATATACTGTCTGTTATTACTATTTAATTATATAATTGTATTGCATACATAAGAGGCACTAATGAAACGTTATATAAAATGGTTTGCCATCACAATTTTTATCAGTATGTTGAGTGCCTGTGCCCGTACGGCCCCAGTGCAACAGATAAGCACCACTGTCAGTGTGGGTCATACTCAGGAGCAGGTTAAAAATGCCATTTTGAAAGCAGGTGCGCAGCGCAAGTGGATTATGACGCAAGTGTCCCCTGGAGTTATTAAAGCTCGCTATCAAACACGAAATCACGTTGCAGAGGTTCGTATTACATATACAGCTACCTACTATAACATCAAATATGACAGTAGCCTGAATCTGCAGGCTTCTGATGGAAAAATTCATAAAAACTATAACCGCTGGGTGCGTAACCTAGATAAAGATATACAGGTTAACTTATCTACAGGAGCAACGTTATAGTGATGCTGATATCGGGCTGGAATGGCCCGATAGTATTTAACTTTCTCTATAAGAATGGTTATATATGTACGAACAGGACACGCTCAGCGCACTGGATGCCATCACCGAAGCACAGCGGATTGCCTTTGCTCCTATGCTTTTCCAGGCAGCTTTGTGCCTGCGCAATGCAGGAATATTAGATTATTTGGATCAACAGGGTAAACAGGGAGCTCCCCTTAATGCGATTACTGAGCACACAGTCCTGAATGAATATGCCGTGGGTGTGTTACTGGATATGGGCTTAAGCGGGCGAATTATTACCTGTAAAGAGGGAATTTATTACCTGGCGAAAATCGGTCATTACCTCCTGCATGACACTATGACTCGCGTGAATATGGATTTCACCCAGGATGTCTGTTACCAGGGGCTCTTCTTCCTTGCCGATTCACTCAATGAAGGAAAACCTTCCGGGTTAAAAGTATTTGGCGACTGGCCGACGATATATCCGGCACTTTCGCAATTACCAGACGTCGCACGTGATAGCTGGTTTGCGTTTGATCATTACTATTCAGATGGCGCATTTAACGCCGCACTGCCTTATGTATTCGCCAACAACCCCACAACCTTGTACGATGTGGGTGGCAATACGGGTAAGTGGGCTTTGCGCTGCTGCAAATTCAATGAAAACATCGCCGTTACGTTATTAGATCTGCCACAACAAATCGTACTGGCGAAAAAAAATATCGCGAATGCAGGTTTTTCTGATCGCATAGATTTCCATGCGGTGGATATGCTAAGCGATGCCCCATTACCAGGCGAGGCTGATATCTGGTGGATGAGCCAATTTTTAGACTGTTTTTCACCCGAACAAATAATTAGCATACTCAGCAAAATTGCCAGCGTAATGAAGCCTGGCGCAAAACTTTGCATCATGGAGTTGTTCTGGGATGCACAGCGGTTTGAAGCGACATCGTTTAGCCTGAATGCATCCTCACTTTATTTTACCTGCATGGCAAACGGTAACAGCCGTTTCTATAGTGCAGAGAAATTTTACGACTATCTGAATAAAGCAGGATTCCAGGTAGCAGAGCGTCACGATAATTTAGGCGTTGGGCATACACTTTTGATATGCCAAAAGAAATAATCGTCACTTAATAATTTTGGTTTACCGCGGGCGCGCGTTGATGAAATTTGCATTAAATATTACCAACTGGCAGGCACTGGCGCCTGGACTTAGCGATGTGCAGCAATGGCAAGCATGGTCGCGCCAGCCGTGGGCGATTGACCCTGCCGCGCCGTTGGCAAAATTAAGTGAACTGCCAATGATGACCGCTCGTCGTCTCAGTTCAGGCAGCAAACTGGCTGTTGAATGCGGTCTGACAATGCTACGCCGCCATCAGCCAGACGCTGTTTTGTATACCAGTCGTCATGGCGAACTGGAGCGCAATTACCGCATTGTTCATGCACTGGCAACCGAACAGGCGCTTTCTCCGACGGACTTCGCGCTTTCCGTACACAACTCTTCCGTGGGTAACCTGACCATTGTGGCCAAACAGCCGATCGTTTCGTCATCGCTTTCGGCTGGTCGCGACAGTTTCCAGCAAGGTTTGTGTGAAGTGCTTAGCCTGCTACAAGCGGGATACCAGCGCGTGTTGATGGTCGATTTTGATGGCTTTCTACCTGAGTTTTATCACCCGCAACTGCCCGCAGAAATGCCTACCTGGCCGTACGCCGTCGCGCTGGTGATTGAAGCTGGCGATGACTGGCAATGTGAAACGCAGCCAGCCATTGCGGTAAATGAAACAACACTGCCGCAAAGCATCTTGTTTTTACAGCACTATTTACAAAATGCAGATGCTTTTTCACTGCCTGGCGAGCGCGTGCAATGGCGCTGGAGCCGCAGATGAATAAGCTGATGTCGCGCCTGGGATGGGCATGGCGACTGGTCATGACCGGGTTATGTTTTGTCCTGTTTGGTCTCGGCGGCCTGCTGCTTTCAGTCGTGTGGTTTAACATATTGTTAGTTTTGGTGTGGGATACTTCCCGCCGCCGTCGTTTGGCACGTCGCAGCATTGCCGCCAGTTTTCGCCTGTTTTTAACTGTCGCGAAAGGGCTTGGCGTGCTGGATTATCGTATTGATGGCGCTGAAATTTTACGTCAGGAACGCGGTTGCCTCGTCGTAGCCAATCATCCCACGCTGATCGATTACGTGCTGCTGGCATCAGTCATGCCAGAAACTGACTGCCTGGTGAAAAGCGCGCTGTTAAAAAATCCTTTTCTTGGCGGCGTCGTGCGAGCGGCAGATTATTTAATCAACAGCGAAGCAGAAACCCTGTTACCCCGCTGCCAACAGCGACTGGCACAGGGTGACACTATCCTGATTTTCCCCGAAGGCACACGAACGAAGCCCGGTGAAAAAATGACGTTACAGCGCGGTGCAGCGAATATTGCCGTGCGCTGCACCAGCGATTTACGCATCGTGACGATCGGCTGTAGCGAGCATCTGCTGGATAAACAAAGTAAGTGGTATGACGTCCCGCCTGCCAGGCCGTTTTTTACGGTTGAAGTCCGTGGGCGGGTAGAAATCAATAAATTTTACGATGCAACTTCACAAGAGCCGACGCTGGCTGCAAGACAGTTAAACCGGCATCTTTTGCTTCAATTACAGCAAGGTTGTTTACCTCTATCAGGAATAAATAATGCAAGCGCTTTATCTGGAAATTAAAAACCTCATCATCAGCACCCTCAATCTGGACGACTTGACTCCTGATGATATTGATATCAATGCGCCACTGTTTGGCGACGGTTTAGGGCTGGACTCTATCGATGCACTGGAACTGGGACTGGCAGTAAAAAATGAGTACGGCATCGTGCTCTCTGCGGAAAGCGAAGAAATGCGTCAGCACTTTTTCTCCGTCGCCACTCTGGCCTCTTTCATTGCTGCGCAACGTGCCTGAGGAAAACCATCATGACAGACCAACAAACCATTTATCAGGAAGTCTCAGCCCTGCTGGTTAAGCTGTTTGAAATCGATCCGCAGGACATCAAACCTGAAGCGCGACTGTACGAAGATCTGGAACTGGACAGCATCGACGCCGTTGACATGATTGTGCACCTGCAAAAGAAAACCGGTAAGAAAATCAAGCCGGAAGAGTTTAAAGCAGTGCGTACAGTCCAGGATGTTGTCGAGGCTGTAGAACGCCTGCTACAAGAAGGCTAATTTGATGTCGGGCATTCGCTCGCTACCGATGATTAAGTTGCTGACCGGATTATTGCTGCTCGTCTGGCCTTTTTTAATCTGGCTAGGTTTGGTGCATAACAGCCTGCACTGGCTGTTGCCGCTGATGGCGCTGTTGCTTTTATTGCGCCTGCGCCAGCCCCGTCGCCAGACGGGGCCGCTCCAGGTCGTCACAAAAATCGTTGCTGTTGTGGGCATTGTATTGTGTGTCTCCAGTTTTCTGTTGAAAACGTACCAGTTACTGCTGTTTTACCCGGTAGTGGTTAACGCAGTCATGCTGGCGGTTTTTGGCGGTTCGCTGCGGTCGACAATGCCGATAGTTGAGCGGCTGGCACGTTTGCAGGAGCCAGACCTCCCGGAAAAGGCCGTGCGATATACCCGCCGCGTAACGCAGGTCTGGTGCCTGTTTTTTATTTTCAATGGCAGTATTGCGTTATTTACCACCTTGTATGGCAACATGCCCTTGTGGACAGCCTGGAACGGTATCATTGCTTACCTTCTGATAGGTTTCCTGACTGCAGGGGAATGGCTGATACGTCGTAAGATGATCAAACGGAAAACACCATGAATCAGACTCTCTCACTTTCACAGTGGTTGACAGCCTCTCGCCCTGTAACAACTCCTGTTGCCTGGCTTGGGGAATATACCTGGACACTGGGGCATCTGCGGCATGATGTAGCGCTTTTGATCGACCATTTACGCGACCAGCCAGGCAATCGCTGGGCACTTTGTTTTGAAAACAGCTATCTTTTTATTGTAGCGTTGTTGGCCACGCTACACTCAGGTAAAATCCCGGTAATCCCGGGCCATAATCGCGCCGCTTTGTTAAATGTACAACGCTCCTTGTTTGATTGCGTCCTGAGTGATAAAAGGCTGGGCTGGAACGGTCCACAGTTTGTTGTAAGCACATCTCACCAGATGACGACCAGCACGATAGCCTTTGATGATATTGCTTCTGACGCGTTTATTGAACTTTTCACATCGGGTTCAACCGGACAACCAAAACAAATTGCAAAACCTGTTATCAGCCTTGATCAAGAAGCAAACATGCTGGCAACTCACTTTGCAGACCGACTACTGGGCTGTCGTTTTGTAGCATCCGTGATGCCTCAGCACCTGTATGGGCTAACTTTCCGTATTTTTTTACCCATGGCACTTGGCCTGCCATTGCATGCCGCAATGCTCTGGTATTCTGAGCAACTTGCCGCATTAAGCCATACCTACCGCTATGCCTTTGTCAGCAGCCCGGCGTTCCTTAAGCGACTCGACCTTCATCTGACGCCTCCCCCAGTGGAAATGATTCTCTCTGCCGGCGGTATGCTACCATGGCAGGATGTAGAGAAAACTTCCACCTGGCTGAATATATGGCCCGATGAAATCTATGGTAGTACCGAAACAGGTATTCTCGCATGGCGTTACCGTCAACAGGATAATATCCCCTGGTTTACTTTTTCTGATGTTCATCTTTCACAGGAAAGTGAGGGGGTTCGTGTCTTTTCGCCACTAATCCCTGCTGAAGGATTGGTGCTTGACGATATGTTGCAATTCAATGAAAACGGTCAGTTCCACCTGATCGGACGACGTGGTCGAGTGGTAAAAATAGAGGAGAAGCGGATATCACTGGTTGAAATCGAACAACGACTTCTGGCACTTGACGGTATTATGGATGTCGCTGCAATACCATTAATACGCAATGGCCGCCAGGCTATCGGTGTCGTGGTTGTACCAAATAAAGAGGCCCGTCAAATATGGCAATGCTCCGGAGGGAAAACTCTGGAGTTGTCCTGGCGCAAAGCACTATTACCATGGCTTGAACCTGTTGCAGTACCTCGTTACTGGCGCATTATTGATGAAATACCAGTAAACAGTATGAACAAGCGTGTCTATGCGCAATTACAGGAGTTATTTCATGATACGCCATGAAATTGAGCGCCATCTGGTTCAACCGCAGGAGATGGAAATCGTTCTATACCTTGACCCGATGCTCTACTGGTTTAATGGTCATTTTGCCGTACAGCCTCTGTTACCAGGCGTGGCCCAGTTGGACTGGGTAATGCATTATGCTACCACGCTGCTTGCTCCGGGCTGGCGTTTTCGTAGTATCCAGAATGTTAAATTTCTGGCGCCACTTATACCTGAGACGACTGTTACCCTGCAATTAACATGGCAGGAAACAAGTCAGGTACTCACTTTCTGCTATCAGCGTCACGACGGTGACGCCCGCCACACCGCCAGTAGCGGGAAGATCCGTCTATGTCGGTAAACTTTTCTCCCTGCGTGTTGATCCCCTGCTACAACCACGGCGCGATGATGCCGGGCGTGCTGGCGCGTCTTAAGCCATTTAATCTGCCCTGTATTGTGGTGGATGACGGCAGCGATGCCGCCACGCAACAGCAACTGGATAATCTGGTTAGCGAACAGCCTGGCGTGACCTTAATTCGCCTGGCAGAAAACGCAGGTAAAGGCGCAGCGGTGATGCGTGGCTTGCAGGCAGCGGCAGACGCAGGGTTCAGCCATGCGGTGCAGGTGGATGCTGACGGTCAACATGCGATTGAAGATATCCCCAAACTGCTGGCACTCGCTGAACAACACCCTGTGGCGCTGATCTCCGGTCAGCCAATTTACGATGACTCCATTCCCCGCTCACGGCTGTACGGGCGCTGGGTCACCCACGTCTGGGTATGGATCGAAACGCTCTCCCTGCAACTGAAAGACAGCATGTGCGGTTTTCGCGTTTATCCGGTTGCGCCGACGCTGCAACTGGCAAAACGCGCCACCATCGGCAAGCGGATGGATTTCGACACCGAAGTGATGGTGCGCCTCTACTGGCAGGGAAATACCAGCTATTTCGTGCCGACCCGCGTCACCTATCCACTGGACGGGCTTTCGCATTTTGATGCCCTGAAAGATAACGTCCGCATCTCGCTCATGCACACGCGTCTGTTTTTCGGCATGTTGCCGCGTATTCCTTCACTGCTGATGTGCCACTCTTCCAGCCACTGGGCGCGGCAGAGTGAAGTTAAAGGGTTATGGGGAATGCGCCTGATGCTGCTGGTCTGGCGTCTGCTGGGAAGAACGGCGTTTACCGCGCTGCTTTACCCGGTGGTTGGCGTCTACTGGCTCACCGCTGCTCGTGCGCGTAAAGCGTCGCAAGACTGGCTCGCCCGTGTGCGCCAACAACAACCACAGGCAGCAAAAATCAACAGCTATCAGCACTTTCTACGTTTCGGCAACGCCATGCTCGACAAAATCGCCAGCTGGCGCGGCGAGCTGCAACTCGGGCGTGATGTGCTGTTTGCGCCAGGCGCAGAAGCGGCGCTTGACGTCCGCGATCCGCGCGGCAAATTGCTGCTGGCCTCACATCTTGGCGATGTGGAAGTGTGCCGGGCGCTGGCAAAAATTGAGGGCTACAAAACCATTAACGCGCTGGTGTTTAGCGAAAACGCCCAACGCTTTAAACAGATAATGCAGGAGATGGCTCCCCAGGCAGGCATTAACCTGATGCCGGTAACAGATATCGGCCCGGAAACCGCCATCCTGCTGAAAGAGAAGCTGGATAACGGCGAATGGGTGGCGATTGTCGGTGACCGCATCGCCGTCACCCCGCAACGCGGCGGCGACTGGCGCGTCTGCTGGAGTCCGTTTATGGGCCAGCCTGCGCCCTTCCCACAGGGGCCGTTTATTCTCGCCTCTATTTTGCGCTGCCCGGTGAATCTGATTTTCGCCCTACGCCAGCACGGCAAGCTGCATATTCACTGCGAAACCTTTGCCGACCCGCTGCTGTTGCCGCGTGGCGAACGCCAACAGGCGCTGCAAAACGCTATCGACCACTACGCCGCGCGTCTGGAACATTACGCGCTCCAGTCGCCCCTCGACTGGTTTAATTTTTTCGATTTCTGGCAACTGCCGGAAATTCAGGACAAGGAGTAAAGGGTGCTTAACGATCCCCGATTTACCGCTGAAGTCGAGCTGACCATTCCCTTTCACGACGTCGATATGATGGGCGTGGCCTGGCACGGTAACTATTTTCGCTACTTTGAAGTGGCCCGCGAGGCGCTGCTCAACCAGTTCAATTACGGCTATCGGCAGATGAAAGAGTCCGGTTATTTGTGGCCAGTGGTCGATGCGCGGGTGAAATATCGCCACGCCCTCACCTTTGAGCAACGCATCCGCGTGCGTGCGCATATCGAAGAGTTCGAAAACCGTCTGCGGATTGGCTATCAGATTTTCGATGCCGAAACGGGCAAACGCGCCACCACCGGATACACCATTCAGGTCGCAGTCGACGAGCAAAGCCGCGAACTGTGCTTTGTCAGCCCCGATATTCTGTTTGAACGCATGGGAGTCAAACCATGAAATTTTTACCGCTGCTGGCGCTGCTGATTAGCCCGTTTGTGAGCGCCCTGACCCGGGACGATCTTCAGCAACGCTTTACCGAACAACCGGTGATCCGCGCCCATTTCGATCAAACCCGGACGATTAAAGATCTGCCGCAGCCGCTGCGATCTCAGGGTCAGATGTTGATCGCCCGCGACCAGGGGTTATTGTGGGATCAAACCTCACCGTTCCCCATGCAACTATTACTGGACGATAAACGCATGGTGCAGGTGATCAACGGTCAGCCGCCGCAAATCATCACGGCAGAAAACAACCCACAGATGTTCCAGTTTAACCACCTGCTGCGCGCGCTGTTCCAGGCCGATCGCAAAGTGCTGGAACAAAACTTCCGCGTCGAATTTGCCGACAAAGGCGAAGGCCGCTGGACGCTGCGCCTGACGCCGACCACCACGCCGCTGGACAAAATTTTCAACACCATCGATCTCGCCGGGCAAACCTATCTGGAGAGCATTCAGCTTAATGATAAACAGGGCGATCGCACCGATATCGCTCTTACCCAACATCAACTGACACCAGCGCAACTGACCGATGACGAACGCCAACGCTTTGCCACCCAGTAAACGCCCCGCGCTGTTATGGGGGCTAGTCTGCCTGGTCATGGCGGCGGCGTTGCTGATCCTGCTGCCACAATCACGACTGAACAGTAGCGTGCTGGCTATGTTACCCAAACAGGCGATGGGCGATATTCCTCCGGCGCTGAATGACGGCTTTATGCAGCGTCTGGACCGCCAACTGGTGTGGCTGGTCAGCCCCGGTAAAGAGGCTAATCCCAGGGTGGCTCAGGAGTGGCTGACGCTGCTGCAAAAATCCGCTGCGCTCGGCGACATTAAAGGGCCAATGGATGCCGCCAGCCAGCAGGCGTGGGGAGCGTTTTTCTGGCAGCACCGCAACGGCCTGATTGACCCCGACACCCGCGCCCGCCTGCAAAATGGCGGCGAAGCGCAGGCGAAGTGGATCCTCTCCCAGCTTTATTCTGCGTTCTCCGGGGTAAGCGGCAAGGAGCTGCAAAACGATCCGCTGATGTTAATGCGCGGCTCGCAGCTGGCGATGGCGAAAAATGGCCAGCGTTTACGACTAATGGACGGCTGGCTGGTGACGCAGGATCCCCAGGGCCATTACTGGTATCTGCTGCACGGCGAACTGGCGGGATCGTCGTTTGATATGCAGCAAACCCACCAGCTCATCACGACCCTGAATACGCTGGAAAAGGCTCTGAAAACGCGTTACCCGCAGGCGCAGTTGCTCTCACGCGGCACGGTGTTTTACAGCGATTACGCCAGCCAACAGGCGAAGCAGGATATCTCCACCCTGGGCGTGGCAACGCTGCTGGGGGTGATATTGCTGATTGTGGCGGTGTTCCGCTCTTTGCGCCCGTTGCTGCTTTGCGTGATTTCCATCGGCATCGGCGCGCTGGCGGGAACGGCCGCCACATTGTTGATTTTCGGTGAATTACACCTGATGACGCTGGTGATGAGCATGAGCGTTATCGGCATTTCCGCTGACTACACGCTCTATTATCTCACCGAGCGGATGGTGCACGGCAACGACGTTTCGCCGTGGCAAAGCCTGGCGAAAGTACGCAATGCCCTGCTGCTGGCGCTGCTCACAACCGTGGCGGCATATCTGATTATGATGCTCGCCCCCTTCCCCGGCATTCGCCAGATGGCGATTTTTGCCGCCGTCGGGTTGAGCGCCTCTTGTCTGACCGTCCTGTTCTGGCATCCGTGGCTGTGCCGTGGTCTGCCGGTGCGCCCGGTTCCGGCGATGGCGCTGATGCTACGCTGGCTGGCAGCGTGGCGGCGCAATAAAAAACTGTCGCGGGGTCTGCCCGTTGCGCTGGCGCTGTTTTCGCTGGCGGGGATGTCAATGCTGCGCGTCGATGACGATATCTCGCAGTTACAGGCGCTGCCGCAGCACATTCTGGCGCAGGAGAAAGCCATTACCGCCCTGACCGGACAAAGCGTCGATCAAAAATGGTTTGTAGTTTACGGCGACTCCCCACAGCAAACATTGCGGCGACTGGAGAAATATACCGCCTCACTTGAGTATGCGAAAAAAGAGGGGCTTATCAGCAACTACCGCACTATTCCGCTGAACTCCCTGGCGCGGCAGGAGGAAGACTTAGACCTGCTGAAAACGGCTGCCCCGACGGTAACAAAAGCACTGCAAAATGCAGGGCTGACGGCGGTGAAACCAGATCTCAACGCCATGCCGGTGAAGGTCGATGAATGGCTGGCAAGCCCCGCCAGTGAAGGCTGGCGTCTGCTGTGGCTGACGCTGGAAAACGGCGAAAGCGGTGTACTGGTGCCGGTTGAAGGGGTTAAAAGTAGCGCATTGTTGCAGGAAATCGCCAGCTATTACCCTTGCGGCATTGCCTGGGTTGATCGCAAAAGCTCCTTTGATGAATTGTTCGCACTTTACCGCTACGTCTTAACCGGCTTGTTGCTGGTGGCGCTGGCAGTGATTGCCTGCGGCGCAGTGGCCCGTCTCGGCTGGCGCAAAGGGCTTATCAGCCTGGTGCCTTCGGTGCTTTCGCTGGGCTGTGGTCTGGCGGTGCTGGCGATGAGCGGGCAGGCGGTGAATCTCTTTTCGCTGCTGGCGCTGGTGCTGGTGCTTGGCATCGGTATCAACTACACGCTGTTTTTCAGTAATCCGCGCGGTACACCGTTAACTTCGCTACTGGCGATCGCGCTGGCAATGCTCACCACCTTGCTGACGCTGGGAATGCTGGTATTCAGCGCCACCCAGGCCATCAGCAGTTTTGGCATTGTGCTGGTGAGCGGTATTTTCACCGCCTTCCTGCTTTCGCCGCTGGCTATGCCCGATAAAAAGAGAACAAAAAAATGATCAAATCCACATTCTGGCGAGCGTTCGCCCTGACCGCTACGCTTATCCTCACCGGCTGTAGCCACTCGCAACCAGAACAGGAAGGCCGCCCGCAGGCGTGGCTGCAACCTGGCACGCGCATCACGCTGCCGGCACCAGGGATTTCACCCGCAGTCAATTCGCAGCAACTGTTGACCGGCAGCTTCAACGGCAAAACCCAGTCGCTGTTAGTGATGCTTAACGCCGACGATCAGAAAATCACCCTTGCCGGGCTGTCGTCGGTCGGCATTCGCCTGTTTCTGGTGACCTACGATGCGCAAGGGCTACGCGCCGAGCAATCCATCGTCGTCCCACAGTTACCGCCCGCAAGTCAGGTACTGGCTGACGTGATGCTCAGCCACTGGCCGATTAGCGCCTGGGAGGCGCAACTTCCCGCAGGATGGACACTTCGCGACAACGGTGACAAACGCGAGCTGCGTAACACCAGCGGCAAACTGGTCACGGAAATCACCTATCTGAATCGCCAGGGAAAACGCGTGCCAATCAGAATTGAGCAGCATGTCTTTAAATACCACATCACCATTCAATACTTAGGTGACTGATATGATTTATATTTCCGCCGTCGGCATGATCAACGCCCTGGGAAATAACCTTGACGAAATCGCAGCCAACCTGGCTCGCGGTGTCGCCCCCGGCATGCGCCCACGCGCAGGCTGGTTGCAGGGGCATCCGCAGGCGGTCCTGGCTGGCGTGGATGGCGAGCTTCCGCTTATCCCGGAAAAATTCGCTGCGCATCGCTCGCGCAACAATCAGATCCTGCTGGCGGCGCTGGCGCAGCTCCAGCCGCAGGTTGATGACGCTATCGCGAAATATGGCTGCGAGCGCATCGCGATTGTGCTTGGCACCAGCACCTCCGGCCTGCATGAAGGCGACACGCACGTTAACCTGCACACCCACGGGCAGCCGAGCACCACGTGGCACTATGCACAACAAGAACTCGGCGATCCGTCGCGTTTTCTCAGCCACTGGCTGGCGCTCGACGGCCCGGCTTATACCCTTTCAACCGCCTGCTCCTCCAGTGCCAGAGCAATGATCAGCGGGCGCAGGCTTATCGAAGCGGGGCTGGTCGATGCCGCCATTGTGGGTGGCGCAGACACCCTGAGCCGAATGCCGATTAACGGTTTTCACAGCCTCGAATCGCTCTCGCCAACCTTATGTCAGCCGTTTAGTCGTGACCGCGCAGGTATCACCATTGGTGAAGGGGCGGGGCTAATGCTGCTGACCCGGGAACCGCAGCCCATCGCGTTGCTGGGCGTTGGTGAATCGAGCGACGCTTACCATATTTCAGCCCCGCATCCGCAGGGCGAAGGAGCGATCCGCGCTATTAATCAGGCGCTGACCGATGCGCAGCTTACGCCGGATGACGTCGGCTATATCAACCTGCACGGCACCGCTACACAGCTCAACGACCAGATTGAATCAATGGTGGTTAACGCCCTGTTTGGCGAACGCGTACCGTGCAGCTCCACCAAACATTTGACCGGACACACGCTCGGCGCGGCTGGCATTACCGAGGCGGCAATTAGTATGTTGATTTTACAGCGTGATTTACCGCTGCCCGCTCAGGACTTCAGCCTGTCGCCGCGCGATCCCACGCTGCCACCGTGTGGCATTATCGAAAAACCGCAGCCGCTGGCACGTCCGGTGATCCTGTCCAATTCCTTCGCCTTTGGCGGCAATAACGCCAGCATTCTGCTCGGGAGGGTTTCGTGAGCCACTATTTATCCCCCGGCGCTTATCTGCCCCACGACGCGCCCATGTTACTGCTGGAAGACGTGGTGAGCGTCAGCGATGACAGCGCGGTGTGCCGCGTGACGGTTTCGCCCAGTGGCGTACTGGCACCGTTTCTCGACCCGGACGGCAATCTCCCTGGCTGGTTTGCCCTTGAACTGATGGCGCAAACCGTCGGCGTCTGGTCTGGCTGGCATCGCCACCAGCAGGGCAAAAACAGTATTGAGTTAGGGATGATACTGGGCGCGCGTGAATTGCTTTGCACCACTGGCATTCTGCCCGCAGGCCAGACGCTGACCATTACCGTCAAACTGCTGATGCAGGACGATCGCTTCGGCAGCTTTGAGTGCAGCATCAACGACGGCGAGGCGACGGGCCGCATTAACACCTTCCAGCCGACCGCGGAAGAACTTACCACCCTGTTTCAACAAGGAGCGTCCTGATGAGTCGTTCAGTTCTGGTTACTGGTGCCAGCAAAGGCATTGGTCGCGCCATCGCCTGCAAGCTTGCGGCAGACGGCTTTAACATTGGCGTTCACTATCACCGTGACGCCACAGGCGCTCAGGAAACGCTGAATGCCATTGTCGCCAACGGGGGTAACGGGCGTTTGCTCAGTTTCGACGTCGCAAACCGCGAACAGTGTCGGGAAGTGCTGGAGCATGAGATCGCGCAACACGGTGCCTGGTACGGCGTGGTCAGTAACGCCGGGATCGCCCGCGATGCCGCTTTTCCGGCTTTAAGCGATGACGACTGGGATGCGGTGATCCACACCAACCTCGACAGTTTCTACAACGTCATTCAGCCGTGCATTATGCCAATGATCGGCGCGCGCCAGGGTGGGCGCATCATCACGCTGTCCTCGGTTTCCGGCGTAATGGGCAATCGCGGCCAGGTGAATTACAGCGCAGCCAAAGCCGGAATTATCGGCGCAACAAAAGCACTGGCTATCGAACTCGCAAAGCGCAAAATCACCGTCAATTGCATCGCGCCAGGGCTTATTGATACCGGGATGATCGAAATGGAAGAAAGCGCTCTGAAAGAGGCAATGTCGATGATCCCCATGAAACGTATGGGCCAGGCGGAAGAAGTTGCCGGGCTTGCCAGTTATTTAATGTCTGATATTGCGGGTTACGTCACCCGCCAGGTTATTTCCATCAACGGAGGGATGTTATGACACGTCGCGTAGTGATTACAGGAATGGGCGGCGTGACTGCCTTTGGTGAAAACTGGCAGGACGTTTCTGCACGCTTACTGGCGTATGAAAATGCGGTGCGCAAAATGCCGGAGTGGCAGGTCTACGATGGGCTGCACACCCTGCTTGGCGCGCCTGTTGATGATTTCACGCTACCGGAGCACTACACCCGCAAGCGTATCCGTGCGATGGGCCGCGTGTCGCAAATGTCGACCCGTGCCAGCGAGCTGGCGTTAGAGCAGGCAGGGTTGATTGGCGATCCGATATTAACCAGCGGCGAAACGGGCATTGCGTACGGTTCATCGACCGGCAGTACCGGTCCGGTGAGCGAATTTGCCACCATGCTGACTGAAAAGCACACGAACAACATCACTGGCACCACCTATGTGCAGATGATGCCGCACACCACCGCTGTTAATACTGGCCTCTTTTTCGGCCTGCGCGGGCGGGTGATCCCAACCTCCAGCGCCTGTACCTCCGGCAGCCAGGCGATCGGTTATGCGTGGGAAGCCATTCGCCACGGTTATCAAACGGTGATGGTTGCCGGTGGTGCCGAAGAGTTATGCCCTTCAGAAGCAGCAGTGTTTGATACCCTTTTTGCCACCAGCCAGCACAATGATGCGCCGAAAACCACACCTTCACCGTTCGATGAAAACCGCGACGGACTGGTGATTGGTGAAGGCGCAGGTACGCTCATTCTCGAAGAACTGGAGCATGCCAAAGCGCGCGGCGCGACCATTTACGGTGAAATCGTCGGCTTTGCGACGAACTGCGACGCGGCACATATTACCCAGCCGCAGCGCGAAACCATGCAGTATTGTATGGAGCAATCGCTGAAAATCGCAGGGTTAAGCGCACAAGATATCGGCTATATTTCAGCGCATGGTACGGCGACCGATCGCGGTGATATGGCAGAAAGTCTGGCGACAGCAACCATTTACGGTGATAATGTGCCGCTCTCCTCGCTGAAAAGTTATTTTGGTCATACGCTTGGTGCCTGTGGCGCGCTCGAAGCCTGGATGAGTCTGCAAATGATGCGCGAAGGTTGGTTTGCGCCTACGCTAAACCTGAATAAACCAGACCCGAATTGTGGCGCGCTGGATTACATCATGCATGAAGCCCGCAAGGTTGATTGTGAGTTTTTGCAGAGTAACAACTTTGCCTTTGGCGGCATTAATACATCCATCATTATTAAGCGCTGGCCCTGAGTTATACAACCACATGGACATCCCATGTGGTGATTCTTCAAAAAATCTGAATCAATGAATATGAACCTCAAATTCTCTTACGCATACTGAAGAGCATTCCGTATAACGATTCAGCAGACAAAACTTTATCAGTCCACACGAATCAACGGATGCACAGATGACACGCCCGGTTATCACCGGGCAATGGTTGCCATAACGGGTAACATAAGGGACTGAACAGTTGTCTTTAGCGCAACGAACTGATCTAACGTACCTGAACGGACAACCTGAAAACAGCCTTCCATCCTGCATTGTCCGCCAGTGCTTATTACCAACCACGTCTGTTGCAGTAAAGTAATCAGTTGCGAACATTATTTATCAATCGTGACGCTGGCTCGCGCATGGCAGAAAAGGTCCTGACTGAGCAACAACAGGCATCGTACTGTTGCTGCTCCATGTTGTTTATATGAACGCATCCCGTTTGCAAGGCTTCCGTGTTTTTGACGTTGACGGTAGATTGCTGCTCTATATCCTTATTGCAGCCGGTGCTGCGGGCCTCAATGAGATTCGCTGACTCTCGCCTTATTCACGCAACGAGCTTTAAGCTCAGAAAAACATCCAAGTTTGGTGAGTCACAGTCTTACCTGTCGTTGTCATCAATATAGGAATGGATAATCTGGAGAGCGATACTGCAGGCTGATATTGCGGTTTTGCGACAAGTTTTTAGCATCCGCTTCTACGCCAAATACCTGAAGTAGGAATGGATGCGTTAGCAGCATACATCCGGAACTGCGCGGGGAATAGCCGGAAACGGCTATCCCTACCACAATAGCTAACTTTGTAATAGCGCTCTTTTAGGCTCATGTACTCTGACGTAATTCTATCTGGTAGTTGAATTGCACGATACGCGACTCTTCTGATTCATCATGATTATTATTCAATAGTCCAATCAGTAACTTACCTGTCTCTATCCCCATTTTTTTGTAGTCAATACGGATGGATGTCAAAGTTGGGTGTGTTTGATCGCAATTGTCTGAACCGTCAAGACAAGCTACAGCGATATTTCCAGGGATTTTTAACAAACGCCGCTGGCACTCAAACATTATACCCAGCGCAATCTCTTCGTGGCTGCAAATCACAGCATCCAGCTCTGGTTGTCGCAGTAATATCTCGTTTAATGCGTAACGCCCCAATTGCAGACTTGCGGCATCCGGCATGGTGATAACAAGATCAGTGTTCTGGTAATGGCTCAGCATTGCTTTATGCCAGCCGTTCAGTTGCTGACGTTGCAGGCGGTTGTCCATATGCGCACCGATAAATCCGATATTCTTATAACCCTGCTCCAGCAGATGTTCGGTCAGTTTATGTGATGCTTCAAAAAATGCTGTTTCGATGGTAATTTGAGCCGGACTGAAAGGGGAACCGATAACGTTAATGGTAGGTATATTTGTTTTCTCGAGTATCTGGTGAGTTTTATCAGCCAACTGAGAACCAAAAATAACTAACGCCGCCGGGTTGCCTTGAAGAAGCGTCATCAGAATTTCAGCTTCTTTGAGCTGATTATACTCATGACACCCAAGCAGTAGTTGGAATTCATTTTTATTAAGCACCTGCTGTAATGACTGCATAAAGCGGGAGCTGGCTTTATCTGTCAGGGAAGGAACCAGTACGGCGACTGTATGACTGTGACCAGATGCAAGGGCGCCAGCAGTTCTGTTGGGAATATAACCCAACTCTTCTACGGCCTGTTCTATCTTTTCCCTCAGCTTGTCAGAAACCTGTTCCGGTGTTCTCAGCGCGCGGGAAACGGTCATAGTTCCGACACCTGCAAAGTTAGCGACCTCCTGCAGCGTCACCCGTCCGGTACCACGGCGCTTACGTGTTTTTTCCATTTCGACTCCATGGATAATTACAACCAGCTGTTTTCATTACTTTTATTTCACCATTACTCTTTCCAGTTTTTGCCCACGGTAGCAAATATCCTGTTGCATTGTATATGCAGGAACCGAATATAGCCAAAGCATGGCGGCAGAGAAATGATAGCGCTATCACAAAGATTGGTAGCGTTATCAGATAGCGCTATCAAATGCGACAATCATCACATTAATTAATGCGTAAAATATCTACTCTCCTGTTAATTATCATCGGGAGTTATCAGTAGCATGTTAAAAAATCTATTAAATACAGAGGTCGTTCAGGTCGTGGAACAGGTCAAAGACTGGCGGGAAGCCGTGGCGATTTCATGCCGACCGTTGATTGAAAACGGCTCTATCGAACCGCGTTATGTTGATGCGATCTATCACTCGCACGACACTATCGGTCCGTACTATGTGGTTGGCCCTGGTATTGCGATGCCTCATGCGCGCCCGGAAGAGGGGGCTAACAAGCTGTCATTAGCACTGACCCTGATCCCTTCAGGTGTGAATTTTGATGCCGATGAAAACGATCCAGTGAAATTACTGATTGTGCTGGCTGCAACCGACAGTACCAGCCACATTGAAGCGATTTCTCAACTCGCCAAGTTATTCGATAACGAAAAAGACATACAGGCCATTTTGACGGCCAAAACGACGCAGGACATTTTGTCTGTTATTGCGCGCTATTAATCCAGAGGAACATTTATGAAAATTACAGTGGTTTGCGGTAACGGCTTAGGCACCAGCCTGATGATGGAAATGAGCATTAAAAGCATTTTGAAGGATTTGTCCGTCAGCGCTGATGTTGATCACGTCGACCTGGGCTCCGCGAAAGGGACGCCGAGTGATATCTATGTCGGCACCAAAGACATTGCCGAGCAGTTAGCCGCGCAGTCTGTCGCAGGCAAAATCGTCGCACTGGAAAATATGATTGATAAGAAAGCCATGAGAGAACGTTTGTCCGTGGTATTAACCGAATTAGGCGCACTGTAAGCTGGGGGCGATATGGATTTCTTTCGTTTTTTGATGAGCGATGTACTTTCCGAACCCGCAGTGCTGGTCGGTTTAATCGCCCTGATTGGCCTGATTGCACAGAAAAAACCGGTAACCGAATGCATTAAAGGTACCGTCAAGACCATTATGGGGTTTGTGATTTTAGGCGCAGGGGCGGGTTTAGTTGTGTCGTCACTGGGTGACTTCGCAAACATTTTCCAGCATGCCTTTGGTATTCAGGGTGTAGTGCCGAACAATGAAGCCATTGTTTCCGTAGCGCAGAAAAGCTTCGGGAAAGAAATGGCGATGATTATGTTCTTTGCGATGGTTATCAACATTATGATTGCCCGTTTCACACCGTGGAAATTTATCTTCCTGACCGGTCATCACACGTTGTTTATGTCGATGATGGTAGCGGTAATTCTGGCAACAGCAGGCATGACCGGCATTACGCTTATAGCCGTTGGCTCTTTGGTTGTTGGCGTGGCAATGGTCTTTTTCCCGGCTATTGCGCATCCGTACATGAAGAAAGTGACCGGTTCTGATGACGTTGCCATCGGCCACTTCTCAACATTATCTTATGTATTGGCCGGTTTCATCGGCAGCAAGTTTGGTAATAAAGAGCACTCGACTGAAGACATGAATGTGCCGAAAAGTCTGCTGTTCTTGCGCGACACGCCGGTTGCTATCTCTTTTACCATGAGCATAATTTTCCTGGTGACGTGCCTGTTTGCGGGTGCAGATGCGGTGAAAGAGCTTAGCGGTGGTAAAAACTGGTTCATGTTCTCTATCATGCAATCCATTACCTTCGCAGCTGGCGTGTACATCATTCTGCAGGGTGTGCGCATGGTGATTGCGGAGATTGTCCCGGCATTCAAAGGTATTTCAGACAAGCTGGTTCCGAATGCCAGACCTGCTCTCGATTGCCCGGTCGTCTTCCCTTACGCACCTAACGCTGTACTGGTTGGTTTCCTGAGTAGCTTTGCTGCAGGTTTAATCGGTATGTTCACGTTGTATCTGCTGAACATGATCGTGATTATTCCTGGTGTGGTGCCGCACTTCTTCGTAGGTGCAGCTGCAGGGGTATTCGGTAATGCAACGGGTGGACGTCGTGGTGCGATTTTGGGTGCCTTCGCTCAGGGCTTGCTTATTACCTTCCTGCCAGTATTCTTATTGCCGGTGCTGGGTGATATTGGTTTTGCTAACACCACCTTCAGTGATGCTGACTTTGGCGCACTGGGTATTTTGTTAGGGATTATCGTTCGCTAATATTTTGATGACATTAATATCCTCCAGGATTTCAGGAACGTGGAGGATATTAATTCCTCTTATTTTCTCCATTTTTCTTTCTTCCAGTCAGGACTGCATCCGATTAATCGTAAGCGCTCCGAGAAGTACGTAGCGTAAGGATTATTTTACAGCTGAGAAGTTTCAGTGCAGCAGTTCATGCACACGGTTCGACGGCTAGTCATTGATCTTCATAATTACCTCGCGTAAAAAACGGGGTAAGGCCGCTCATCCAGCGTCATCTCCACAGGTAATAATTCAACGCCAATGCCAGAAGAGTTCGTTACCGGAAGACGCCGTGATATACGCCCTTTGATCAGCGAGAGCCTGAGCCATTTGAACAGAAGATTATCATTGATATCATGCTCCCGGGCAATACGGGCAACAGAACCCCTTGGTTGTAAAGCCAGTTTAACCATTTGAAGTTTAAACTCATTTGAAAATGACCTGCGGGGTTCAACTGATAATGTTTTTTGTTCCATAACAGGTGTCCACTAGTTGAAAAGGTGGGTACCTATGTTACCAATACTGGCTTAATGGCTACATACAGCAGTCGGTTTACGCATACACTTTTATAGTGCACTCCGGCCTCATGAATATAACGGTGGATTACCGCCGAACGAATCGGAAAATAGATACTGGAAAAAAACTGAAATTGTGACCAGTTTTTGTTGACCACTACAAATAAATAAAAGAGTTGCAGTGCTTGCTCGGTAAGAAAACAATGGAGGTTAAGCTCCTCAAAGAAGCTGTGGAGTACACCACTCTACAGTAGTTGCGCAAATTTGGAGTGGACGATAATGTGATCGTCTATAAGGGCAACGCTATCATAGTCTTGTCCTGGCGGGTAAAAAAACGCGCTTACCTTAACGATAAGCGCGCCGCTGTTCAGGCCTTGAGTGGTTATTCAATTCCTGTGGTGACTGTAAAAGTGCGCGTTTGCTGCGGTGCAACCTGAATCAGCGTGCCATTACGTTGCGCGGCAAGATACCCCTCAGGCCGACAGGTTGCAGGTAATGCAAAGGCGGCTACCTGTTGCTCTCCGTTATAAAGGATCCAGCGTGTCACATAATTTAGTTCAGCACTGTAGAAACGAGTAACAAACGTAGTGCCATCGGGAGAGATCATGCGAAACTCTGGCTGATCTGTATAAGCGTCCAGTTTGTCTGCAAAGAAGACAATTTCTGGATCATAAAATTCCGGTTGACTCAGCGTCGACAGAGAGGCTTCTCCCTGCATAATCCGTTGATTAAACGCCAGCCACTGAGCGGTGGGATTAACATGCGAAGGCACTGATTCACGCAATCTTAATATTTCGTCCGGGATATTCTGGCTGAATGTAGCATTTGGTATATATGCATAATTCATGTGGCACATATATTGTAGTGGCATATCTACAGAAGCCAGATTGGTTACGGCCATCTTAATATCGAACAGTGTAGAGGATTTGTGAAGGACCACTGTTGGCTGAGCCAGATAATGATGACCGAAACCCATTACATACTCGTAACGCCCGTTAAGGCGTAACATATCTCCGTCTAATTCCAGCCATGCTTCATCCATCGCGGCACAGGCCATTTCACCGTGTAGCAGATGAGTATCTTCCACAGATGGGCAGCCATTAGCCAGCAAACCTGAATGAAAAGCAAAACAGCCATAGGTCTCTATCACCTCTGTCGCCGGTTTAGGCTGGCGAAACATATTGCACATGGTGAGGCCGTGTCCATCAAATTGCGCATCCCAAATCATCTGCCCCATCCAGGGAAGAATAATCAAATGTCCACGACTGTTTGCAATTTTAAGCCCCTCGACACCGCTGTCATATCGAAAAGACGTGACAGTAAAATCACTATTTTCCAGCAAGATACGAGGTTTCTCGCCAAAAAGCGCCCGCCACAAATTAATACGCGTACTCATAACGATTCTCCTCAGGACGCTGTGACTTCAGCCAGTGCGGTACGTACTTTGCTTTCACGCCAGAAGTAGACTCCGACATAGACAAAGCAGAGCATAGAAACCAGGAATGAAAGCTGTAGTGAGTGGAACATATCTGCAATATATCCCTGAATTGCCGGAACCACCGCGGCACCGACAATAGCCATAACAATGACTGCTCCTGCCATTTCTGTATGTTCGTTATCAACTGTATCCAGTGTTCCTGCATAGATCGTCGCCCAGCAAGGGCCAAACAAAACACTTACCAGGACGGCGACATAGACCGCGCTGAAACTTGGAGCCAGTGCAACATATGCCAGGAACAGCGCCCCTATAACGGAATAGAGAATCAATACTTTTTCCGGATTAAAACGCGTCATAAGGATATTGGCTATAAACTTGCCAATAAAGAAGCAGGCAAAGCTATAGACCATGAAGTTTGAAGCATCACGTTCGTTGATATCGCCCAACTCCAGCGCCAGACGGATGGTAAATGACCATACTGCGACCTGCATACCCACATAAAGGAACTGCGCCACAATACCGCGACGAAAGCGCGGATTTCTAGCCAGATAGCGCAGCGTATCCATTGCTGACGGGCGTTTATGGTGACTTGTCTGTGCCACTTTACAGGTTGGGAAGCGGGTTAAAAGGAACAACACCATGACCACAACCAGAATCATAATCATATACTTATACGGTTCAAGGGTGTTCTCTAACATCAGCACCTTAAAGTTGTGAATTTGCTCGGCGTTCATTCCTGACATCTGCTTTTCAAGGCTTTCCCCCTCGGAGAAAACCAGATATTTGCCCAATAAAATACCAGACGCAGCACCAATCGGATAAAAGGTCTGGCTGATATTGAGCCGCAATGTGGCATAGGCTTTTGGACCGATCATTGAACTGTATGTGTTCGCTGCAGTTTCAAGGAAACTCAGGCCAATCGCAATCGCAAAAATAGCTGCAAGGAACATAGTGTAGGTTGCCATATGCGAGGCAGGGAAAAAAAGTGTACAACCACCAATATACAGCGTCAGGCCAATTAAAATTGCCACCTTATAACTGGTCTTTTTAATCACAAGGGATGCTGGTATTGCAATTAAAAAATAACCTCCATAAAATGCGCTCTGCACCAATGCTGAAGCAAAGTTACTTAGCGAAAATACACTTTTGAATTGAGTGATTAATATGTCATTTAATGCAGCTGCGCATCCCCATAGCGGGAATAAACACGATAACAAAATAAACTGGAACAAGGGAGTCTTATTCAGATACCCATCAGGCATCTGAATGATGTTTTTATCGTTCATAGTGCTACCTTTAACTGTGCAGGATGATTATTCGTTTAAGGTTAAAAATTCATTAAATTGTTCAATACTCGGATAAGATGATTGCGTACCTTTCCCTGTGACGCTGAAAGCGGCAAAGAGAGCGGCTTTTTTCAAAGCGGCTTCAACATCACCGCTTTGAACATAATAATGGGAAAAGCAACCAATAAATGCGTCACCAGCGCCACTAGTATCAACAGCATTTACTTTGAATGCAGGAACATGGACTTCCTGATCGCGGGTCATCCATAATGCGCCTTTTTCGCTCATGGTAACAATAATATTGTTCAGCCCTTTATCAACTAACGAACGTGCGGCCAAACGAATATGATCATAAGTATCAACCGACATACCGGTTAATATTTCCAGTTCTGTTTCATTCGGGATAAAGAAATCACATTTGCAGGCATAAGACATATCTAACTCACGCAATGCCGGAGCCGGATTTAATAACACTTCAATACCATTTTTCTTACCAAACTCAATCGCGTGGTAAACTGTTTCCAGTTGAACTTCCAGTTGTAAAACGATCAATTTGCATTTTTTCAGATCTTCTGCAGCTCGATCGATATCTTCCGGGGAAAGAAATTTATTCGCTCCCTTAATTATTAATATACTATTGCTCGAGTTGGCATTAACAAAGATCGGTGCAACACCACTGCTGGTACAGGGGACTTTCTCAACATAAGTGGTATTAATTCCCCATGATTCGAGATTACGAATAGTATTATCCGCAAAAATATCATCACCTACTTTAGTCAGCATCAGGACTTTTGAATTCAATTTAGCCGCCGCCACCGCTTGATTAGCACCTTTCCCACCACATCCGATTTTGAAGGCAGGTGCTTCCAGAGTTTCTCCTTCTTTAGGCATCTGATTAGTGTAAGTAATGAGATCCACCATATTGGAACCAATAACTGCAATGTCCATTTCACTACCTCTTATAAACTTTCGCATAACAATGGTATTTAAATAACATTAGCATGTTACTTTTGCATCATTTGTGACTGAGATCGCGATTAGCACATCAACCCGATGTTTATTTAATAGACTTCCAGTCTTATCACTCAGGCCAACACTATCTAATCATAAGCAACCTAACAGGATTAATACCGAAAATTCAGCAGTCTATACCCTTTTCATTTCAAAGGGTCGGTCGTATAGTATGGTAACTAAAACAATGTTTACTAATGCCATAATGTTATTTTTATAACATTTTACGGAGAGAGTTGATGGAAACGAAGCAAAAAGAGCGTATCCGACGTTTGATTGAAATACTTAAGAAAACCGACAGAATCCATTTGAAAGACGCGGCACGAATGCTGGAAGTTTCTGTAATGACTATTCGTCGCGATCTCCATCAGGAAGATGAACCTCTGCCACTGACCCTACTGGGTGGCTATATTGTAATGGTGCATAAACCCGCACCATCCATGCCAGTAATCCAGGACGTTCCGAGAAATCATCGTGATGACTTACCTATTGCAATTCTGGCCGCCGGAATGGTTAATGAAAATGATCTGATCTTCTTTGATAATGGCCAGGAGATACCGCTCGTTATAAGCATGATCCCGGATGCAATCACCTTCACTGGCATCTGTTACTCACATCGTGTCTTTGTTGCGTTGAATGAAAAACCTAATGTGACAGCAATACTTTGTGGTGGTACGTATCGTGCCAGAAGTGATGCTTTTTACGATGCCAGTAACTCTTCGCCATTAGACTCTCTCAATCCGCGAAAAATATTTATTTCCGCCAGCGGTGTACATGATCACTTTGGCGTCAGCTGGTTTAATCCCGAAGATCTTGCCACTAAGCGTAAAGCGATGGCCCGTGGACTAAGGAAAATTTTGCTCGCCCGCCACGCCTTGTTCGATGAAGTAGCCTCTGCCAGCCTCGCACCGCTCTCTGCATTTGATGTTCTGATTAGCGAGCGTCCGTTACCGGCAGATTATGTTACGCACTGCCGGAATGCTTCTGTAAAGATCATTACACCTGATTCAGAAGACGAATGACTTACTGAAAAAACACCGTACTCTTGTTAAACATCGTCGGATTGGACTGATTACGTTGCACTTTCATCACATATTCCAGTTTATCAATTTGGCTTATCATCTACTCCAGACGCTGGTCATCATTGACCAATAGTCTGATATGGCTTTTGTCGCTGTCCTGAATCGGCAGGCAGAAAATGCCTTCAACGTTAAAAGCACGACGGGAAAAAGCCCACAAAGGTTAGTCATTACGCCCGGATAATAAACAGGCTCCTCCCTGTTATGGAAGCCGTTGTATTGTCCATAATGTCTGGGTTTTTAATGCACACTGGATAACAACCGGACGAATCTTCAAATATTACTGGCGCTGACAGCCGGTTTGAATTCATCTCACAACCCTGCATAGAGCGAATCTCCTGCCTGCACGTCACTCCACTCCATGGTATCAACTTCACACTCTTTATCTGCGGCTAGTTTCAGTCACCAGATAAGCATCGACTATGAAAGGTGAGCCATGACAACATAACGTTGGTAACGCTCTGACGCCTTAACGGAAGATGCCTGCCACCACAGGGAATGTAAACGACTGAAGTGTGGCCTTTAATGCCGTGAACGGCTCATGGTCTCCTGGCACGGTTGCCGCCCCAACCTGTAACAACATTCCACAGTACAATGTCTGTCAGAGCCGGAGCCTCCCATGCCTGTTGAATAAAACCCCGGATGCTTCCCCCGATTCTGCAAGTAATACTTCGGTTATTTACACTATTTTATCCCTGTTGAATTTGGTTAAGCCGGTGCAGACGCGCCGGGAAACGCACGCCTGAACCGGCACAATAAAATCCTGTTACTGGAGACACGAATGGAATGACGAGGCAGCCTGTCAGTCACAGGGGGGCTGTTGGCATAAAATCAACGGAAAGGCCACCAACACCGGAATTAAGCTCCACAGTCCCCGCACTGGCAATCCATTCCCGGGAACGGCATCACCGCAAACTGCGCCAGAGGCAACCATTACAACCTCTGTAACGGATTATCAGCCCTGGCATCTTCCGACAGCACCTCCTGCCGCCCCCACGCCCTGCTGTATACCCCGGTACCACAACGCGGGCAGCACTTTTCTCCTTCATAATCTTCGTCACACATCACACAAAACCACTTTCTCACCTTCACCGTATAATCCAGAACCGTCATACCCTGCAGATGCAAACGACGGGCCTCTTTCTCTGCCGGGTCAAGCCAGGTGCATCGCAGCAGGA
>NZ_PTRU01000043.1:0-26064 GCF_002965245.1 Escherichia sp. MOD1-EC6021
AAATGATTTTTTTAAATGGATTTTATATTCAACTTTTGTTGCAGTTCTATCAGCTTTGTTATGGTTATTGTTTTATAAAATTATGAGGCTAATGAGTGACAAAATTTATTAAATTTTTTATGCGTAAATTGTAACTTTTATATTGCATACTGGTATATTTTAAAGGTTTTCATACAAGCCGCTACTTATATGCGGTAACCCCCTGACAGGAGTAAACAATGTCAAAGCAACAGATCGGCGTCGTCGGTATGGCAGTGATGGGGCGCAACCTTGCGCTCAACATCGAAAGCCGTGGTTATACCGTCTCTATTTTCAACCGTTCCCGTGAAAAGACGGAAGAAGTGATTGCCGAAAATCCAGGCAAGAAACTGGTTCCTTACTATACGGTGAAAGAGTTTGTTGAATCTCTGGAAACGCCTCGTCGCATCCTGTTAATGGTGAAAGCAGGTGCAGGCACGGATGCTGCTATTGATTCCCTCAAACCATATCTCGATAAAGGCGACATCATCATTGATGGTGGTAACACCTTCTTCCAGGACACCATTCGTCGTAACCGTGAGCTTTCTGCCGAAGGCTTTAACTTCATTGGTACCGGTGTCTCCGGTGGTGAAGAAGGCGCGCTGAAAGGACCTTCCATCATGCCTGGTGGGCAGAAAGAAGCCTATGAACTGGTTGCGCCGATCCTGACCAAAATCGCCGCAGTGGCTGAAGACGGCGAGCCATGCGTTACCTATATTGGTGCCGATGGTGCAGGTCACTATGTGAAGATGGTTCACAACGGTATTGAATACGGCGATATGCAGCTGATTGCTGAAGCCTATTCTCTGCTTAAAGGTGGCCTGAACTTCACCAACGAAGAACTGGCGCAGACCTTTACCGAGTGGAATAACGGTGAACTGAGCAGCTACCTGATCGACATCACCAAAGACATCTTTACTAAAAAAGATGAAGACGGTAACTACCTGGTTGATGTGATCCTGGATGAAGCGGCTAACAAAGGTACCGGTAAATGGACCAGCCAGAGCGCGCTGGATCTCGGTGAACCACTGTCGCTTATTACCGAGTCTGTGTTTGCACGATACATCTCTTCTCTGAAAGATCAGCGCGTTGCCGCGTCTAAAGTTCTCTCTGGCCCGCAAGCGCAGCCAGCTGGCGACAAGGCTGAGTTCATCGAAAAAGTTCGTCGTGCTCTGTATCTGGGCAAAATCGTTTCTTACGCCCAAGGCTTCTCTCAGCTGCGTGCTGCGTCTGAAGAGTACAACTGGGATCTGAACTACGGCGAAATCGCGAAGATTTTCCGTGCTGGCTGCATCATCCGTGCGCAGTTCCTGCAGAAAATCACTGATGCATATGCCGAAAATCCGCAGATCGCTAACCTGCTGCTGGCTCCGTACTTCAAGCAAATTGCCGATGACTACCAGCAGGCGCTGCGTGATGTCGTTGCTTATGCAGTACAGAACGGTATCCCTGTTCCTACCTTCGCTGCTGCGGTTGCCTATTACGACAGCTACCGCGCCGCTGTTCTGCCTGCGAACCTGATCCAGGCACAGCGTGACTATTTTGGTGCGCATACTTATAAGCGTATTGATAAAGAAGGCGTGTTCCATACCGAATGGCTGGATTAATCTGATTTAACCAACAATAAGATTGAGGCCCGGCGTATATTGCACCGGGCTTTTTTTTGCCAAACATCTTATAGACTAAATTTCACTGCTTAATATTAACTTAATAAATATCAGCTATTCTTATAAAGAAAATCTGAATTGTTTTTCGTTGCGTTGACCATCTGACAACGTAGCGTTAAAACTTTTAACTCTTATCAGGATGCTAAAAACATCATGATTCACAGTTAAGTTAATTCTGAGAGCATGAAATGAAAATTACCATTTCCGGTACTGGCTATGTAGGCTTGTCAAACGGGCTTCTAATCGCACAAAATCATGAGGTTGTGGCATTAGATATTTTACCGTCACGCGTTGCTATGCTGAATGATCGGATATCTCCTATTGTTGATAAGGAAATTCAGCAGTTTTTGCAATCAGATAAAATACACTTTAATGCCACATTAGATAAAAATGAAGCCTACCGGGATGCTGATTATGTCATCATCGCCACTCCAACCGACTATGATCCTAAAACTAATTATTTCAATACATCCAGTGTAGAATCAGTAATTAAAGACGTAGTTGAGATAAATCCTTATGCGGTTATGGTGATCAAATCAACGGTTCCCGTTGGTTTTACCGCAGCGATGCATAAGAAATATCGCACTGAAAATATTATATTCTCCCCGGAATTTCTCCGTGAGGGTAAAGCCCTTTACGATAATCTCCATCCTTCACGTATTGTCATCGGTGAGCGTTCAGAACGCGCAGAACGTTTTGCTGCTCTGTTACAGGAAGGAGCGATTAAGCAAAATATCCCGACCCTGTTTACCGACTCCACTGAAGCAGAAGCGATTAAACTTTTTGCAAACACCTTCCTGGCGATGCGCGTGGCGTACTTTAACGAACTGGATAGCTATGCAGAAAGTTTAGGTCTGAATTCCCGTCAAATAATCGAAGGCGTTTGTCTCGACCCACGTATTGGCAACCATTACAACAATCCGTCGTTTGGTTATGGTGGTTATTGTCTGCCGAAAGATACCAAGCAGTTACTGGCGAACTACCAGTCTGTGCCGAATAACCTGATCTCGGCAATTGTCGATGCTAACCGCACGCGTAAAGATTTTATTGCCGATGCCATTTTGTCACGCAAGCCGCAAGTGGTGGGTATTTATCGTCTGATTATGAAGAGCGGTTCAGACAACTTCCGCGCGTCTTCCATTCAGGGGATTATGAAACGTATCAAGGCGAAAGGCGTTGAAGTGATCATTTACGAGCCGGTGATGAAAGAAGACTCATTCTTCAACTCTCGCCTGGAACGCGATCTCGCCATCTTCAAACGACAAGCCGACGTCATTATTTCCAACCGTATGGCAGAAGAGCTTAAAGATGTGGCAGATAAGGTCTACACCCGCGATCTCTTTGGCAGCGACTAACATCCTGTTATCAGGGCTATTTACGCCCTGATTGTCTTTTGTTACTTGCGTAACAATTCATTATTTTTATCAATTATCCTATAGCATTCATGAGGATTATCGCTAAACTATGCGGACTTGGAAATTTCCGTCAGTTAGGGTAATGATGAGAGTAGAAAATAATAATGTTTCTGGGCAAAACCATGACCCGGAACAGATTGATTTGATTGATTTACTAGTGCAGTTGTGGCGTGGCAAGATGACAATCATCATTTCCGTCATTGTGGCTATTGCCCTGGCTATTGGATATTTGGCAGTAGCGAAGGAGAAATGGACGTCAACAGCAATTATCACTCAGCCCGATGTGGGGCAAATTGCTGGCTATAACAATGCCATGAATGTTATCTATGGTCAGGCTGCACCGAAAGTATCGGATTTGCAGGAGACGTTAATTGGTCGCTTCAGTTCTGCCTTCTCTGCATTAGCAGAAACGCTGGATAATCAGGAAGAACCAGAAAAACTTACCATCGAACCTTCTGTTAAGAACCAGCAATTACCATTGACCGTTTCTTATGTTGGGCAAACTGCAGAGGGCGCACAAATGAAGTTGGCCCAATACATTCAGCAAGTTGACGATAAAGTGAATCAAGAGTTAGAAAAGGATCTCAAGGACAACATTGCTCTGGGACGGAAAAACTTGCAGGACTCTTTAAGAACTCAGGAAGTAGTCGCGCAAGAGCAGAAAGATCTGCGTATCCGTCAGATTCAGGAAGCGTTGCAGTATGCGAATCAGGCGCAGGTGACAAAACCGCAAATTCAACAGACTGGCGAAGATATCACGCAAGATACGTTGTTCCTTTTGGGGAGCGAAGCGCTGGAGTCGATGATTAAGCATGAGGCGACCCGTCCGTTGGTGTTCTCACCAAACTACTATCAGACTCGTCAAAACCTGCTGGATATCGAAAGCTTAAAAGTTGATGATCTTGATATTCATGCTTACCGTTATGTGATGAAACCGACGTTACCTATTCGTCGCGATAGTCCGAAAAAGGCAATTACATTGATTCTGGCAGTGCTGCTGGGCGGCATGGTTGGCGCGGGGATTGTGTTGGGGCGTAACGCTCTACGCAATTACAACGCGAAGTAATCTTTGCAGTTTTAAAGAAAAAGGGCAGGGTGGTGACACCTTGCCCGTTTTTTTGCCGGATGCGACAACAATATCGCATCCGCTTACCCCGCAACTCACTGATGTCGTTTACGCAGGTTCTCAATTACCGTCGTGAAATCCAGATCCTGATCCTGTAACAGCACCAGCAGGTGATACATCAAATCAGAGGCTTCGTTGGTTAATTCGAAGCGGTCATTGACCGTCGCGGCCAGCGCAGTTTCCACGCCTTCTTCACCCACTTTCTGTGCGATGCGCTTGGTGCCACTGGCATACAGTTTGGCTGTGTAGGAGGTTTCTGGATCGGCAGATTTGCGTTCGGCGAGCAGTTGTTCCAGTTGATACAGAAACAGCCACTGGTGAGCGGTGTCGCCGAAGCAGCTGCTGGTGCCTTTGTGGCAGGTTGGGCCGATGGGATTCGCCAGTACCAGTAGCGTGTCGTTGTCGCAGTCCGGCGCAATATTTACTACGTTGAGGAAACTGCCCGACGTTTCGCCTTTGGTCCACAGTCGCTGTTTAGTGCGCGAGAAGAAGGTGACTTTGCCGCTTTCGATGGTTTTATCTAAGGCTTCCGGGTTCATATAGCCCAGCATTAACACTTCACCGGATACCGCGTGTTGCACAATCACCGGCATAAGTCCGTCGGTTTTTTCCCAGTCCAGTTCGCGGCGTTGTTGTTCTGTTAACATATCCTGATCTCCACGCCCTGTGTTGCCAGGTACGCTTTTAATTCACCAATATTGATTATTTGTTTGTGGAATACGGAAGCTGCCAGCGCGCCGTCAACGTCGGCATCGCGGAAGGCTTCGAGAAAGTGTTCCATGGTGCCTGCGCCACCGGAGGCAATGAGCGGGACGTGGCAAACTTCACGCACTTTTTTCAGCTGTTCGAGATCGTAACCGTTACGCACGCCGTCCTGATTCATCATGTTGAGGACGATTTCTCCGGCACCGCGTTTTTGCACTTCCTGTACCCAGTCGAGAGTTTCCCACTGAGTAACGCGGGTGCGGCTTTCATCGCCGGTATATTGATTCACATGATATTTACCGGTTTCGGCGTCGTACCAGGTATCAATGCCGACCACAATACACTGCACGCCAAAGCGATCCGCCAGGCGAGTAATTAACGTCGGGTCCGCCAGCGCAGGCGAGTTGATGGAAATTTTATCCGCGCCAAAGGAAAGAATTTTCGCGGCATCTTCCAGAGACTTAATCCCACCCGCCACACAGAACGGAATGTCGATCACTTCCGCCACGCGAGATACCCAGCTTTTATCTACCACACGGCCATCGCTGGAAGCGGTGATATCGTAGAACACCAGTTCGTCTGCACCTTCTTCGGCGTAGCGTTTTGCCAGCGGTACAATATCGCCAATGATTTCATGGTTGCGAAACTGTACGCCTTTCACCACCTGACCATCACGAACGTCGAGACACGGAATTATGCGTTTTGCCAGCATGCGATGGCCTCCTTCACGGTGAATTTACCTTCCAGTAATGCCCGACCAACTATTACGCCGCGCACGCCAGTACCACGTAGAGCAGCAACATCATCAATGTCGCCAATACCGCCGGAGGACTGAAATGCCACCTGCGGATATCTGGCGCACACTTCTTCATATAAAGAGACGTTAGAACCTGCCAGCGTGCCGTCGCGCGAGATATCGGTACACAACACATGTTTCAGGCCGACGGGCAGATAGGTTTCCACCAGTTGTTCCAGCGAAACGCCTGAGTTCTCTTGCCAGCCGCTGACTGCCACCTGCTTGTTGCCTTGCTCGTCGATACGGACATCCAGCGCCAGCACTAAGGCATCGGCACCAAAACGTTCAAACCAGCCTTTCACCATTTCTGGTGATTTCACCGCGGTGGAGCCAACCACCACGCGCGCAACGCCCGCTTCCAGTAACGCCGCCACGTCTTCTTCGCTACGCACGCCGCCGCCAACCTGCACCGGAACGTTAACGCCCGCCACCAGGGTTTTAATCAGCGGGATTTGACGTTTTGCTGGATCTTTTGCCCCGGTCAGATCCACCAGGTGCAGCACTTCGGCACCTTGTGCGGCATAATCCTGTAAGCGCGGCAGCGGGTCGTTACCGTAATCGCGCTGTTTGCCGTAATCGCCCTGATGGAGACGCACCACGGTGCCGTCGATTAAATCTAATGCCGGAATAATCATCACATCTCCAGGAAATTTTTCAGCAACTTAGCGCCAGCGGCACCAGAACGCTCCGGGTGGAACTGCACGCCGTAGAAGTTATCTTTTTGTACCGCCGCGGTGAACGGTTCGCCGTAATTACACTGGGCGATGGTCCACGGATTAACTGGCATTGCGTAGCTGTGAACAAAGTAAAAGTACGCGCCGTCTTCAATCCCCTGAAACAGGCGGTTGCCTGCCTGCGGATATACGCGGTTCCAGCCCATATGTGGCAGTGGCAGACCAAAGTCGGTCATTTTCGGCACGTCTTCGTCGATGATGCCCAGCAAGTCGACGCCGTTGCTCTCTTCGCTGCGCCGCCCCAGAAGTTGCATCCCTAAGCAGATGCCCAGCACCGGTTGGGTACAGGCTTTGATGAGATCAAACAGCTCGCGCTCACGCACCTGATCCATCGCTGCTTGTGCGGTGCCAACGCCGGGTAAAAACAGTTTATCGGCCAGCAACACCACGTCCGGGTCACGGCTGACTTTGGGTTCATAACCGTGACGCGCAATGGCTGACTTCACCGAGTTCAAATTGGCGCAGCCAGTATCAAGGATCACCACGTTCATTACAGCACTCCTTTCGACGAGGGCAGGGTGTCGCCTTCCACGCGGATGGCCTGGCGCAGGGTGCGACCAAAGGCTTTGAACAGGCTCTCTACACGGTGATGATCGTTTTTACCTTTGGTTTTCAGGTGTAGCGTCACGCCCATAGAGTAAGAGAGCGAACGGAAGAAGTGCTCGATCATTTCAGTGCTGAGATCGCCCACGCGCTGGTAGGTAAATTCGGCTTTATATTCCAGGTGCGGGCGACCAGAGATATCCAGTGCGCAGCGGGCAAGGCATTCGTCCATCGGCAGCACAAAACCAAAGCGGCAAATACCGCGTTTGTCGCCGAGGGCAATTTTTAACGCTTCCCCCAGCGCCAGGCCGGTATCTTCGACGGTGTGGTGATCGTCGATATAGAGGTCGCCTTTGACATTGATTTCCATGCGGAAACCGCCGTGGGTGGCGATCTGATCCAGCATGTGATCAAAGAAGCCAACGCCGGTGTTAATCTTGCTGCCACCTTCGCGATCCAGCCACACCTGGACGTCAATCTGCGTCTCTTTGGTGTTGCGCACTACATGGGCGTAACGGTCTCGTTTAGTGAATTGCTCGCCAATCATTGGCCAGTTCAGGGTTTCGCGGTCGTAGCGTAAACCATTAATGCCCATGTTTTCCGCCAGTTGAATGTCGGTCGCGCGATCCCCAATTACATAACTGTTGGCACGATCCATCGCTTGCTCAGCCAGATAACCCTCCACCAGTTTTACTTTCGGTTTACGGCAGTCGCACTCATCGGCGGGCAGGTGCGGGCAAATCAGCACTTCATCAAACTGCACGCCTTGCGAGGTGAAGATCTGCATCATCAGGTTGTGCGGGCCATCGAAATCCGCCTGCGGGAAACTTTGTGTTCCAAGACCATCCTGATTAGTGATCATCACCAGTTTGTAGCCCGCTTTTTGCAGCTTCAGCAGTTCCGGGATCACGCCCGGTTCAAAGGCGAGTTTGTCAAAACGATCCACCTGAAAATCACTCGGCGGTTCGCTAATCAGGGTTCCATCGCGATCGATAAAAAGATACTTCTGACTCATCAAACTTGCTCCGCACGTAAGGCGTCAATGACGCGCTGGCTTTCTTCACGGGTTCCGACGGTAATTCGCAGGCAGCCGCTTAAAGAGGGTTGTTTATTCTGATCACGTAAGATAATGCCCTGATCCCACAAAGATTTAAACACTGCACTGGAGGCTTTAAAGCGCGCCAGAATGTAGTTGGTTTCAGAGTCAAAAACCTGCTCCACGCAGGAGATTTCTTTCAATGCGGCAATCAGATATTCGCGTTCTGCAATAATTTGCGCCACCCGTTCGCGCATGGCGACGCTCCCCTGCGGGCTTAACGCCTGGGCCGCAATGTCGGCGACCGGCGTCGAGAGCGGGTAGGGGGCGATCACTTTCATCAGCAGGTTGATGACTTCTTCGTTTGCCAGCGTAAATCCGCAACGAAGGCCCGCCAGAGCAAAAGCTTTCGACAGTGTGCGCAAAATAGCCAGGTGCGGATATTCCGCCAGCCAGCCAGCCAGCGATGCCTGTGGACAAAACTCTATATAGGCTTCATCGGCAACCACAATCGCCTTACCGCGCGTTAACTCCAGCAGGGTGCGAAAATCCTGCGGGTTGATCAGTTGCCCGGTCGGGTTGTTGGGGCTGCAAACATAGACCACTTTTACGCCGTCCAGCTTGTCGGAAATGCCCTGTAAGTCCAGTTGCCAGTTGTCCAGCGTCGGCACTGTGCGGCACTCGACGCCAATCGTTTCGGCGCTGACGCTGTACATGCCGTACGTTGGCGGGCAGTAGAGGATGGCGTCTTTACCCGGTTCGCAAAAAGCGCGAATCAGCAGTTCAATACCTTCGTCCGCGCCACGGCTGACCAGCACCTGCTCCGGTTTTACGCCTGCATATTGCGCGTAATTTTCAATCACCGCTTTCGGCTGGCATTCCGGGTAGCGGTTGAGCGTTTGCTGAGTAAGCTGAAACTCCACGGCAGTGGGGTATTCGTTGGCGTTCAGCCAGACATCGCCGTTACCGCCCAGACGACGCGCTGACTGATACGGCGTCAGGTTGCGGACGTTTTCACGCGCTAAATCGGTAATAGTCACGGTGCTCATGCTTGCTCCTTAAGGGCGTTAACACGCAAAGTAACGGCATTTTTATGGGCGGTCAGGCGCTCGGCGGAGGCCAGTGTTTCAATGGTCGAAGCCAGCGCGGAAAAGCCTTCTTTCGAGAGTTCCTGCACGGTCATGCGCTTCTGGAAATCTGCCAGCCCGAGGCTGGAACAGGTGGCGGTGTAACCGTAAGTCGGTAGAACATGGTTAGTGCCGGAGGCATAGTCGCCTGCCGATTCCGGTGACCAGTCACCAAGAAATACCGAACCGGCGCTGGTGATGCCATCGACCAGTTCGCGGGCGTTGCGGGTCTGAATGATCAGGTGCTCCGGGCCGTACTGGTTGGAAATCTCTACGCACTGCGCTAAATCTTTAGTCACGATCAGGCGGCTGGCGCTCAGTGCCTGGCGGGCGGTTTCGGCACGCGGCAGTTCTGCCAGTTGGCGTTCGACGGCCTCGGCAACTTGATGCGCCATATCAGCATCGGGCGTCAGTAAAATCACCTGTGAGTCCGGGCCGTGTTCAGCCTGAGAAAGCAAATCAGAAGCCACGAAATCCGGCGTAGCGCCGCTGTCAGCAATCACCAGCACTTCCGACGGGCCTGCGGGCATATCGATCGCCGCACCGTCCAGACGCTGGCTCACCTGACGTTTCGCTTCGGTGACAAAGGCGTTACCCGGCCCGAAGATTTTGTCCACTTTCGGCACAGATTCCGTACCAAACGCCAGCGCGGCAATGGCCTGTGCGCCGCCGACGTTAAACACGTCCTGCACACCGCACAGCTGCGCCGCATAAAGGATCTCATCGGCAATCGGCGGCGGTGAGCACAACACCACTTTTTTACAGCCCGCAATACGCGCCGGAGTTGCCAGCATTAATACCGTTGAGAAGAGCGGGGCGGAGCCGCCAGGAATATACAACCCAACTGAAGCGACCGGGCGCGTGACCTGCTGGCAACGCACGCCTGGCTGCGTTTCTACATCTACCGGCGGCAGTTTTTGCGCAGTGTGGAAGGTTTCAATATTCTTTACTGCCACCGCCATCGCCTGTTTTAGCTCGTCGCTCAGGCGTTCGCTAGCGGCGGCAATTTCCTCAGCAGACACCTTCAGTGCGGTAACCGTGGTTTTATCAAACTTCGCGCTGTATTCCCGCAGGGCCTCATTGCCGCGTGCTTTCACGTTATCGAGAATATCGTTAACAGTGCGGGTAATGCTTTCAGAAGCGGAGATCGCCGGGCGCATTAACAGCTGGCGTTGTTGCTCCGCAGTACAGCTATTCCAGTCAATGATTGTGTTAAAGCTCATGGCGATCACTCCATCATCTTCTCAATCGGCAGGACCAGGATTGAACTGGCACCCAGCGCTTTCAGTTTTTCCATCGTTTCCCAGAACAGGGTTTCGCTACTGACCATGTGCATCGCTACGCGTTGTTGGTCACCCGCCAGCGGCAGAATGGTTGGGCGTTCGGCACCTGGCAGCAGGGCGATGACTTCATCCAGACGTTCGGTCGGTGCGTGCATCATGATGTATTTTGATTCGCGCGCCTGGATCACACCCTGAATACGGGTCAGCAGTTTGTCGATCAGTTGCTGTTTGGATTCTTCCATTTCGCCATCGCGCTGGATCAGGCAGGCTTTCGAGCGGTAGATAACTTCGACTTCACGCAGGCCGTTTGCTTCCAGCGTGGCACCGGTGGAAACCAGATCGCAAATCGCATCCGCCAGTCCGGCACGCGGGGCGACTTCAACAGAACCGTTCAGTAAGCAGGATTTAAAAGAGATGCCTTTCTGGTCGAGATAACGCTTGAGCAGGTGAGGATAAGAGGTGGCGATACGTTTACCATTTAAGGAGAGCGGGCCGTCCCAGGCTTCATCAACCGGCGTTGCCAGCGAAAGGCGGCAGCCGCCGAAATCCAGTCGACGCAGGGTAAAGTAGCGCGGATCTTCACCCTGGGCGCGGCGGTTAAGCAGTTCTTCTTCCAGCACGTTTTCGCCGATAATTCCAAGGTCTACCACGCCGTCCATTACCAGACCGGGAATGTCGTCGTCACGCACGCGCAGAATATCAATCGGCATGTTTTCTGCCATCGCGATCAGGCGCTGGGTGTGAAGATTGATTTTAATGCCACAGCGCGCCAGCAATTCGCGTGAGTCATCACTTAAACGGCCGGATTTCTGCATAGCTATGCGTAAACGAGTGTTGTCTGTCATTTTCTTATTCCTCTTTAAACCTGTCTGAACCGTTATCAACCGCGCAATAAAAAAGCCCCCGGAAGGTGATCTTCCGGGGGCTTTCTCATGCGTTCATGCACCACTGGAAGATCTGAATGTCTTCCAGCACACATCGCCTGAAAGACTAGTCAGGATGATGGTGATGATGGTGGTGTTTAAATTGAACGCGTGTCATAAAAGTCTCTGTGAATGTTTATTCAACTGATGTCTTTTAACCTAAACCACTTTCACGTTAGAAAGCAAGGGCTTTTTTATATATTTTATGGCGATGGATTTGTTTAATGAATGAGCGGGGAAAGGAGGGCGCTAAGAGGACTGTCCTCTAACCTGACGGTACCCAAAATAGCGAAGCCTAGATTTTTCGTCTCACTGACAATGTCTTGATCTACAAACTAATTAATAAATAGTGAATCAACGTCTATCATTGTACAATAAGCTGTACAAAAGAGGAGATTGACATGCGTACAATTAGTTACAGCGAAGCGCGTCAGAATTTGTCGGCAACAATGATGAAAGCCGTTGAAGATCATGCCCCGATCCTTATTACTCGTCAGAATGGAGAGGCTTGTGTTCTGATGTCACTCGAAGAATACAACTCGCTGGAAGAGACGGCTTATCTACTGCGTTCCCCCGCTAACGCCCGGAGATTGATGGACTCAATCGATAGCCTGAAATCAGGCAAAGGAACGGAAAAGGACATTATTGAGTGAAACTAATCTGGTCTGAGGAATCATGGGATGATTATCTGTACTGGCAGGAAACAGATAAGCGAATTGTTAAAAAGATCAATGAACTTATCAAAGATACCCGCAGAACACCATTTGAAGGTAAGGGGAAACCAGAACCCCTGAAACATAATTTGTCAGGTTTCTGGTCCCGACGCATTACAGAGGAGCACCGTCTGGTATACGCGGTTACTGATGATTCACTGCTCATTGCAGCATGTCGTTATCATTATTGAACAGATTCATTCATAGAATGAATTGTCAGTTTTGATACGCTAGCGTAGCCTTATAGATCTAAGGTGTATCAGGAGATAACGGATGAAAAAGGTCGCAATTGTCGGGTTAGGGTGGTTAGGCATGCCGCTGGCGATGTCACTTTCAGCGCGAGGCTGGCAAGTCACCGGGAGTAAAACCACACAAGATGGTGTCGAAGCGGCCCGAATGAGTGGCATTGATAGCTATCTGCTTCGCATGGAGCCTGAGTTAGTTTGCGATTCTGACGATCTGGATGCCCTGATGGATGCCGATGCGCTGGTCATTACGCTTCCGGCACGTCGTAGCGGCCCCGGCGATGAGTTCTATTTACAAGCGGTACAAGAGTTAGTGGATAGCGCGCTGGCCCATCGTATTCCCCGCATTATTTTTACCAGCTCGACATCTGTCTATGGCGACGCGCAAGGCACGGTGAAAGAAACCACCCCGCGTAATCCGGTGACCAACAGTGGACGAGTATTAGAAGAACTCGAAGACTGGCTGCACAATTTACCCGGTACTTCGGTCGATATTCTGCGTCTTGCGGGCCTGGTCGGACCGGGACGTCATCCCGGACGCTTCTTTGCCGGAAAAACCGCCCCTGATGGTGAACATGGTGTTAATTTAGTCCATTTAGAAGATGTTATTGGCGCTATCACTCTGTTGTTACAGGCACCTAAAGGCGGACACATCTATAATATATGTGCGCCAGCTCACCCTGCGCGTAATGTTTTCTATCCGCAGATGGCCCGTTTATTGGGGCTGGAACCTCCGCAGTTCAGAAATAGTCTGGACAGCGGCAAAGGTAAGATTATTGATGGCAGTCGGATTTGTAATGAACTGGGATTTGAATACCAGTATCCCGATCCGCTGGTAATGCCGCTGGAGTAAACGATCACGCCAGCAGGACGCCGCATATACTGCAAGGGGGCGTGTATGAAACCACTGCTGGATGTGTTGATGATCCTCGATGCCTTAGAAAAAGAAGGCAGTTTTGCGGCGGCGTCGGCCAAACTCTACAAGACGCCGTCCGCTCTGAGTTACACCGTTCACAAGCTGGAAAGCGACCTTAATATTCAATTGCTTGATCGCAGCGGACACCGCGCTAAATTCACCCGCACCGGAAAAATGTTATTAGAGAAAGGGCGGGAAGTTCTGCATACCGTGCGAGAACTGGAAAAGCAGGCGATCAAACTGCATGAAGGCTGGGAAAACGAGCTGGTGATTGGCGTGGACGACACCTTCCCTTTTTCTCTGCTTGCGCCACTCATTGAGGCTTTTTATCAACATCATAGCGTGACGCGCCTGAAGTTTATCAATGGTGTACTCGGTGGTTCATGGGATGCCCTGACTCAGGGGCGAGCGGATATTATTGTTGGCGCGATGCATGAGCCACCATCTTCCAGTGAGTTTGGTTTCTCTCGGTTGGGCGATCTGGAACAAGTCTTTGCGGTCGCGCCTCATCATCCGTTAGCCCTGGAAGAAGAACCGTTAAACCGTCGTATCATTAAACGATATCGGGCGATTGTGGTGGGGGACACTGCACAGGCCGGCGCTTCTACGGCCTCACAACTTCTCGACGAACAAGAAGCTATTACCGTTTTCGATTTTAAAACCAAGCTGGAGCTGCAAATTAGCGGCCTCGGCTGCGGCTATTTACCCCGTTATCTGGCGCAACGTTTTCTCGATAGTGGTGCGTTAATCGAGAAGAAAGTGGTCGCCCAAACCCTCTTTGAACCCGTCTGGATTGGCTGGAATGAACAGACCGCGGGGCTTGCCAGTGGTTGGTGGCGGGACGAAATTTTAGCAAATAGTGCGATCGCCGGTGTTTATGCAAAATCTGATGACGGAAAATCAGCCATTTAAAGAAAAATTATTATGACAAGCCTCTCATTCTCTTGTCATTTCCCCCCCATTTAGGCACAATGCGCCGCTGTCAAAAAATGACTAAAAACCGACGTTTCATCAGCGTCGGTTATTTTTTGCTTCAAACCAATCATTCATACCAAGAGGCCGGGCTTCGTACCGGATAGATATTTACTAAAAATCGACAGTTGTTGTCGCTGAGGAATCCAAAAAAATGGGGCAATTTTTTGCTTACGCGACGGTTATCACCGTAAAGGAGAATGACCATGTCGCATAACGTTACTCCAAACACCTCTCGCGTGGAATTGCGTAAAACGCTTACGTTAGTTCCGGTTGTAATGATGGGTCTTGCCTATATGCAGCCGATGACGCTGTTTGATACTTTTGGTATCGTTTCAGGCCTCACGGATGGTCATGTGCCGACAGCCTATGCGTTCGCATTGATTGCGATCCTGTTTACGGCTCTGAGCTACGGGAAGCTGGTTCGCCGCTATCCTTCTGCTGGCTCTGCATACACTTACGCCCAGAAATCCATTAGCCCGACTGTCGGCTTTATGGTGGGTTGGTCTTCTCTGCTCGACTATCTGTTCGCGCCGATGATCAACATTCTGCTGGCGAAAATCTATTTTGAAGCTCTGGTGCCTTCCATCCCATCGTGGATGTTTGTGGTGGCGCTGGTGGCCTTTATGACCGCCTTTAACCTGCGTAGTCTGAAATCCGTAGCGAACTTCAACACTGTAATCGTCGTGTTGCAGGTAGTGCTGATCGCGGTGATTCTGGGCATGGTTGTTTATGGCGTATTTGAAGGTGAAGGCGCTGGTACGCTGGCGAGCACTCGTCCGTTCTGGTCTGGCGATGCGCATGTTATCCCGATGATTACCGGGGCGACAATCCTGTGCTTCTCCTTTACCGGCTTTGACGGCATCAGCAACCTGTCGGAAGAAACCAAAGATGCAGAGCGCGTGATCCCGCGTGCGATTTTCCTGACCGCGCTGATTGGCGGCATGATCTTCATCTTTGCAACTTACTTCCTGCAGCTGTACTTCCCGGATATCTCTCGCTTTAAAGATCCGGATGCGTCACAGCCTGAAATCATGCTGTATGTTGCAGGTAAAGCATTCCAGGTTGGTGCGCTGATCTTCTCCACCATTACCGTACTGGCGTCCGGTATGGCGGCGCATGCAGGCGTTGCGCGTCTGATGTACGTAATGGGGCGTGACGGCGTATTCCCGAAAAGCTTCTTCGGTTATGTACACCCGAAATGGCGTACTCCGGCGATGAACATCATCCTGGTTGGCGCGATTGCCTTGCTGGCAATCAACTTCGACCTGGTAATGGCTACAGCGCTGATCAACTTTGGTGCGTTGGTGGCGTTCACCTTCGTTAACCTGTCGGTCATCTCGCAGTTCTGGATCCGTGAGAAGCGTAACAAGACGCTGAAAGATCACTTCCAGTATCTGTTCCTGCCGATGTGTGGTGCGCTGACCGTTGGTGCGCTGTGGGTTAACCTGGAAGAAAGCTCAATGGTTCTGGGTCTGATCTGGGCGGCTATCGGTCTGATTTACCTGGCTTGCGTCACCAAGAGTTTCCGTAACCCGGTTCCGCAGTACGAAGACGTAGCGTAATCATCTTTTGTAATAATAAACCGGAGTCGAATGAATATTGGGCTCCGGTTTTTTTATTCTTTTTTATCGACATCCTCATTAATAACCATTTGTTCTAATTTAGAGAATTTGGTTATTGGTCTGCATTCCACCAGTCATGAATAATTTCCCTATTAACATTCATCTGGTTAATTAATTTATGTTTTCAATGATATTAAGCGGGCTAATTTGTGGTGCTCTGCTGGGATTTGTCATGCAGCGTGGGCGTTTTTGCCTGACAGGTGGTTTTCGCGATATGTATATCGCGAAAAATAATCGCATGTTTTACGCCTTGCTGATTGCAATTTCGGTACAAAGCGTGGGGGTTTTTGCGTTAATTCAGGCGGGCCTACTGACTTACGAAGCCGGGGCGTTCCCGTGGCTTGGTACTGTTATAGGTGGGTATCTTTTCGGGCTGGGAATTGTTCTGGCGGGTGGATGTGCCACCGGGACCTGGTATCGCGCGGGTGAGGGATTGATCGGCAGTTGGATCGCGCTTTTCACTTATATGGTGATGAGTGCGGTGATGCGTTCTCCACACGCCAGTGGTTTAAATCAAACCTTGCAGCACTACAGTACTGAACATAACTCTATTGCTGAGACTTTTAATTTGTCTGTGTGGCCGTTGGTTACCGTTTTGCTGGTGATAACGCTCTGGGTGGTGATGAAAGAGTTGAAGAAGCCAAAACTCAAAGTCGCGACCTTACCGCCGCGCCGAACCGGGATCGCTCATATTCTGTTTGAAAAACGCTGGCATCCCTTTGTCACTGCTGTACTCATCGGTTTGATTGCGCTTTTAGCCTGGCCCCTGAGTGAAGCAACCGGACGCATGTTTGGGTTAGGAATCACTTCCCCAACGGCCAATATTCTGCAATTTCTGGTCGCGGGTGACGTGAAATACATTAACTGGGGCGTTTTCCTGGTGTTAGGGATCTTCGTGGGGTCATTTATTGCAGCCAAAGCGAGCCGTGAGTTCCGCGTTCGCGCAGCTGATGCACAAACAACATTACGTAGCGGGTTAGGTGGTGTACTGATGGGCTTCGGTGCCAGTATTGCAGGTGGTTGCTCTATCGGTAATGGACTGGTTATGACTGCAATGATGACCTGGCAGGGCTGGATTGGCCTTGTATTTATGATTCTCGGAGTCTGGACTGCGTCCTGGCTTGTGTATGTTCGACCGCAGCGTAAGGCGCGACTGGCAACTGCTGCGGCAAATTAAGTAAGGTGTAAAGATGGCGATTAAAAAGCTGGATGTGGTGACGCAGGTCTGTCCGTTTCCACTCATAGAAGCAAAAGCAGCACTGGCAGAAATGGCCAGCGGCGATGAGTTGGTAATTGAGTTTGATTGCACCCAGGCAACAGAAGCAATCCCACAATGGGCGGCAGAAGAAGGACATGCCATCACCGATTATCAGCAGATTGGCGATGCTGCGTGGAGCATCACCGTTCAAAAAGCCTGACCCAACATTGTCCTCCGCCGTATCAGCGGCGGAGGCTTCAAACTAGACGATCTCTTCCGCGTACTGCCAAAGCGCTTTTAACAGCGCCACTTTTTCTTTATCGTCGGCATACTGCTGCGCCAGCATCTGAATCTCTTCTGCATAGCCTTGTAAAAACTCGGGTGTGAATACCTGGCGGCGGTGCTCCAGCCAGCGTTGCTGCTCGGCATAATCCAGCGTCCCCGGGAAGTTGCGCGCCCGATAATTGAACAACAGTTTTTCAATTCGTTTATCAACAAAAGTGATATCCAGTGCCGGTAAATTACGTGGCTCGGTTTCCAGCACAATTTTCATTGCTGCGCGATCGGCGTCACTGAAAAAGCCGTTATAAAGCTGTGCATCCACGTTATCTGAAGGCGTAAACGGTTCGGCTTCCGCGAATATCGCCACCACTTTTTCGCGCACTTGCGGATTTTCACGCAGAATTTTTAGGTTATCGAGGCAATGCTGACGATTAATTCCCAGTCGGTCGGCATCTTCCGGGCGTAGCGTATTCGCCTGGGCCAGCACCGGACATTTATTGATATGCACCAGCTTAACCGGAACGGCGGCGTTATCGCCAAGATCGGTTTTTGCGGTATATAAACGCTCGCGCAATGTGTCGCTATCCAGTTCCAGTAATGGCGAAATGTCTCCTGCCAAATCCACCATAATTACGGCATTGCGATTTTCTGGATGCCACGCCAGCGGTGCCACCCAGCTGGTATTGCCGCGCCATGCCCCAAACATTCCGGAAACGTGAACCAGGGGTTTCATCTGCGGAACATCAATCAACGCCATCAGTTTGTGTTTATTACGATGGGTAAAGAGATAATCAAACAGGCGTGGCTGACGCGTTTTTACCAGTTTCGCCATCGCAATAGTGGCGTACACATCAGCCATCGCATCGTGGGCGTTGCTATGTTCAATACCATTCGCTTTGGTTAAATGCTCAAGGCGAAAGCTCGGTAGACCGTCATCATTTTCAGGCCAGTTTATTCCTTCCGGGCGCAGGGCATAACAGGCACGCATAACATCCAGTAAATCCCAGCGCGAGTTATCATGCTGCCAGCTCCAGGCGTAAGGATCGTAGAAATTACGATAAAAAACGTTGCGTGTGACTTCGTCGTCGAAACGCACATTGTTGTAGCCCAGAATACAGGTCTTCGGTACGGTAAAAAGCGAGTGAATACGGGCGGCAAACGTGGCTTCGTTTTCTCCTTTCGCCCGTGCTTCCTGCGGGGTAATACCGGTAATTAATACTGCTCCAGGCTGGGGTAAATAGTCATCCGCGGGCTTGCAGTAAAAGACTTCGGGTTCGCCGATGACATTGAATTCGTTATCAGTGCGAATGGCTGCGAACTGTGCAGGGCGATCTAACGCGGGGTGCGTTCCAAAGGTTTCGTAATCGTGAAACAAAAAGGTAGATTGTTGCTTACCGTCATTCATCATTAGGTTAAATCCGTTATTTCTGCTGCCTGCCAGAGTATCAAATATCACCGTGCTAATCAGCTTTAGCGCGACAATTTGGCAGCGAGTGACAACAGATCATGTCAGATAAAAATGAGATAGTAGTCACATTTTCTTGCACTTTATTCCAGCCAGTTCATAAGTATTTCCGTAAAAAGAACAGCTATTTGAAACACCTGAGGGTTTGCTGTTGAAACGCCGTCTTATTATTGCTGCTTCTTTGTTCGTTTTTAATTTATCGTCTGGTTTTGCGGCGGAAAACATTCCTTTTTCACCTCAGCCTCCAGAGATTCATGCCGGGTCCTGGGTATTGATGGATTACACCACCGGTCAGATTCTCACCGCGGGTAATGAGCATCAACAGCGCAATCCCGCCAGCCTGACAAAGCTGATGACGGGCTATGTCGTGGATCGCGCTATCGATAGTCATCGCATTACGCCAGACGATATTGTCACCGTGGGGCGTGATGCGTGGGCGAAAGATAATCCGGTGTTTGTCGGTTCTTCACTGATGTTTTTGAAAGAGGGCGATCGCGTATCGGTACGTGATTTAAGCCGAGGTTTAATTGTGGATTCCGGAAATGACGCGTGTGTTGCTCTGGCTGACTATATTGCCGGTGGGCAACGGCAGTTTGTTGAAATGATGAACAACTATGCCGAGAAGCTGCATCTCAAGGATACGCATTTTGAAACAGTGCATGGTCTGGATGCACCTGGCCAGCATAGCTCGGCTTATGATTTAGCCGTGCTTTCTCGCGCTATCATCCACGGCGAGCCCGAGTTTTATCATATGTACAGTGAGAAAAGCCTCACCTGGAACGGTATCACCCAGCAAAACCGTAACGGGTTATTGTGGGATAAGACCATGAATGTTGACGGCCTGAAAACGGGCCATACTTCTGGTGCCGGGTTTAATCTTATTGCTTCGGCTGTAGACGGGCAGCGTCGCCTCATTGCAGTGGTAATGGGTGCTGACAGCGCAAAAGGTCGTGAGGAAGAGGCAAAAAAATTACTGCGTTGGGGGCAACAAAACTTTACTACGGTGCAAATTTTGCACCGTAGGAAAAAGGTCGGTACGGAACGCATCTGGTATGGTGATAAAGAAAATATCGCCCTGGGAACGGAACAAGAGTTCTGGATGGTGCTACCGAAAGCCGAAATTCCACATATCAAAGCCAAATATACCCTTAATGGTAAAGAGCTCACCGCGCCAATTAGCGCCCATCAGCGGGTAGGGGAAATTGAACTTTACGACCGTGATAAACAGGTGGCGCACTGGCCGCTGGTTACCCTGGAATCTGTCGGGGAAGGCAGCATGTTTTCTCGCCTGAGTGATTATTTCCACCATAAGGCCTGACCTTTCTTTTGCAGCAGACTGGCAGGAGTGCGAGTCTGCTCGCATAATCAACACTCATTCCTTGTGGTTTTAATATTGCAACTATACTGTATATAAAAACAGTAATAATGGAGGCGTCATGAACTACGAGATTAAGCAGGAAGATAAACGTACCGTTGCAGGTTTCCATCTCGTTGGCCCGTGGGAACAGACGGTAAAGAAAGGTTTTGAGCAGTTGATGATGTGGGTAGATAGCAAAAATATTGTGCCGAAGGAGTGGGTTGCTGTCTATTACGACAATCCGGATGAAACACCCGCCGAAAAATTACGCTGCGACACCGTCGTGACGGTACCGAATAACTTTACGCTCCCCGAAAACAGTGAGGGCGTCATTCTGACAGAAATTTCAGGTGGTCAATATGCGGTGGCGGTGGCTCGTGTAGTCGGTGATGATTTTGCTAAACCCTGGTATCAGTTCTTTAATAGCCTCTTGCAGGACAGTGCTTATGAAATGTTACCAAAGCCCTGCTTCGAGGTTTACTTGAACAATGGCGCGGAAGATGGGTACTGGGATATCGAAATGTATGTTGCGGTGCAGCCAAAACATCACTAATTCATCTCAGGGCGGTGTGTTGACGCGAAGACCACTCTTTTTTTGAAAGCGAAAAGAGTAAGATGCGCCTTTCAATTTTTTCGCTCCTGCCGGGAAATTACACTGTTCCCGGTTTGTCCGTCGGATAATTCAGAGGCGCGCCTTCTGGCCGACAGATGAGTTATGAGCGCTTTTAATCTTCATTACGGAGTTTCTGCGTGCGTGCCGATAAGTCATTAAGCCCGTTTGAAATCCGGGTATACCGCCATTACCGCATTGTGCATGGTACTCGGGTCGCGCTGGCATTCCTGCTCACTTTTCTCATTATCCGCCTGTTTACTATCCCGGAAAGCACCTGGCCGCTGGTCACCATGGTGGTGATTATGGGGCCAATCTCGTTCTGGGGGAACGTTGTCCCTCGCGCATTCGAACGTATTGGCGGTACGGTGTTGGGGTCGATTTTAGGTCTTATCGCTCTGCAACTGGAGTTAATCTCGTTACCGCTGATGTTAGTCTGGTGCGCGGCGGCTATGTTTCTTTGCGGTTGGCTGGCGCTGGGCAAGAAACCGTATCAAGGTTTATTGATTGGGGTGACGCTGGCAATTGTTGTTGGTTCCCCGACAGGTGAAATTAATACGGCGTTATGGCGAAGCGGCGATGTGATCCTCGGCTCTTTACTGGCAATGTTGTTTACCGGTATCTGGCCACAACGGGCGTTCATCCACTGGCGCATTCAACTGGCAAAAAGTCTGACCGAGTATAATCGGGTCTATCAATCTGCATTCTCACCGAACTTACTCGAACGCCCGCGTCTGGAAAGCCATCTACAAAAACTCCTGACCGATGCCGTGAAAATGCGTGGGCTGATTGCGCCCGCCAGCAAAGAAACCCGTATTCCAAAATCGATATATGAAGGTATCCAGACCATTAATCGCAATCTGGTTTGTATGCTGGAGTTGCAAATCAATGCATACTGGGCCACGCGCCCCAGCCATTTCGTGTTATTGAACGCGCAAAAACTTCGTGATACCCAGCATATGATGCAGCAAATACTGCTGAGCCTTGTTCATGCGCTGTACGAAGGTAATCCGCAGCCGGTTTTTGCCAATACGGAAAAATTGAACGATGCTGTGGAAGAGCTGCGTCAGTTGCTGAATAACCACCATGACCTGAAGGTTGTGGAAACACCAATCTATGGTTATGTGTGGCTGAACATGGAAACGGCACATCAGCTTGAGTTGCTATCGAATCTGATTTGCCGGGCCTTGCGCAAATAATTCCTGAACTTCAGAATCATCTTGCTGCTGCTTCGATTCAGCAAGGATAAAGGGTATGATAGTGAAAAGGGATAAAAGCATTGTCATCTGCGGCAGCTATGAGTAATGTTGGCCCTAACGAATAGCGGTTGCTTAAACGAATCCGACTCTCACATTATCAGGGGTATAAAAATGGAAACTACCAAGCCTTCATTCCAGGACGTACTGGAATTTGTTCGTCTGTTCCGTCGTAAGAACAAACTGCAACGTGAAATTCAGGACGTTGAGAAAAAGATCCGTGACAACCAGAAGCGCGTCCTGTTGCTGGACAACCTGAGCGATTACATCAAGCCAGGGATGAGCGTTGAAGCAATCCAGGGCATCATCGCCAGCATGAAAGGTGACTATGAAGATCGCGTTGACGATTACATCATCAAAAATGCCGAGCTCTCCAAAGAACGCCGCGATATCTCCAAAAAGCTGAAAGCTATGGGCGAAATGAAAAACGGCGAAGCGAAGTAATTCCCGTTTTATTCAATGAGGGTTGCCCGGCAACCCTCATTGCTCATTGATTCTTATCTGTGTATCACCGTCATCATTCTCATCTGAGAACCAATCGAAATTAACAACAGCCTTCTTCTGTATGCAGCAAGGCAAAAAGTTCTGTAACTCCATTGTTATTAACTGCACTGGTTACTAACACGTTGTGCGCTCCAGCTTCCCGTAACCAACTTTTCACCAAAGATATTTGTTCCATGCTGGCTAAATCTGCTTTGGTTACTACTCCAATGACCGGGTGATTCATGGCCCGGTAGGGCGTTTTTACCTCTAATTCCTGCTTCAGCGCTGAGATTCCTGCTTGTTGCCGGAAAAGCAGGCACCTGCCGTCTGAACGGTATCGATCCGGAAGCGTATCTGCGCCATATTCTGAGCATACTGCCGGAATGGCCCTCCAACCGTGTTGACGAACTCCTGCCATGGAACGTAGTTCTCACCAATAAATAAGCGTCAATACGGTGCTCCGTTGACGCTTACTTTAATCCGTTTTCTGAGCTTAGATTTTTCTGTTCCTACCCAGACCGTGGATTTGGAATTCATTTTTTGTCAGGTCAATGCTAATCGTTAAAACGGCCATAACGCACCTCCACTGGAAGGTTTATCAGTAATATCCTACCGTTGCTTCATGGTCGGGGCGTCCATTCCATTATTATCGGTTTTCCTTTCTGTTTATAAATGAAAACGCCAGCTGTATTCAGGCTGGCGTCAGGGGAAATGAAGCCTGTTGAGTGAGATTCACCGGTTCTGGTGCAGAAGCTGCAGATGGCGCAGGGTAAGGACATCTTCTCTTGCCTGCTTAATACAGGACAACAGTGCTGTTTCTGTGGTTAATGGCACTATACCCTGCATCACTGCATTGTCTTACAGCAACTGGTGAGGGCTGGCATAAGTTGCCGGTGTTTCGGTAGAGTCACGGTCATCCACCACGCGGAGTGAATAACCTTTTTCAGCGGCCTTATTAATCAGTTCAGTGATATTAACACCATCAATGTCAACGACAATGTGCCCCATATCCAGCGCCTGTACGTTAACGCTGTCGGCTTCCAGTGTCATCATTTCGCCTCCGGATACTTACCCAGGGTAATGTTATTTACCGTTCTGTAATTGTCGCGGGTCATCAGGCCGGTCGCCCTGCGAGCCCGGAGGATATCGATGCTGTTTATTAACTGAGACCGGGTACAGGCGCTGAATCCCGGCTGGTCGGTAGCACCAGCGCGTATTTTTCCACGAGAAAGTTCACCGCATCACACAGTGAAATGCCTGCCTCAATATGCTGCTCAATCACACGTTCATCGGCAAAAGGTGTGTCATTCAGTGTGAGGCCATAGTGCTGGTCCAGCAGTCGGGACAGCAGTATCTGCCAGATTTCAACAGGAGACGGGCGAGAACTGGTCGCCTGCCCGGGTAATACAGGTAATGTTTTCATACTGAAGATTTTCCTGATATGCAGATATAAAAATGGAAAAGTGGCGTGGTGAAAACACCAGGCCGTAGCAGAAGGCTATTCTGGAGAGTTAATTTTTCATTTCGGGCGTCGGATAAACAGCCAGATAAACGTAACCACAACTGCTGAGGGTATCGGCTTTGCAGGTCAGCCCTTTTGCATACAGCGTGACGGTATGCTGATGGCGGGGATTCAGTTCACCGCTGGTGAGCATGAGTTCCAGTTGTTTCATCAGCAGCGGAAAGGCCTGGTCCAGGTGGTACGCATCTGCATCGCTGAACAGGCCTCTGATACCGGCGCGGTCGGCAAGGTAATGCAACCGGTTACCCTCCTGCACCAGACGTGCCCCGAAACAGGGCGTCACGGTGCAGGGTAGCCCCCACCAGGGGCGGTCGTGATTGTCGTCGGGAAGTGTTGTCCCGGGGAGTGTGTCTGACACGATAAAATCCTTACAGAAAATCGGCTAAGAATGGTCCGGTAGTGGCGATAATTCTGCTCATCAGAATTCCCACTCAGTTCAGGGTGACGCTCATCAGCCGGACATACGGACCAAAACTGTCCTTACGGCGTTCAGCAAACACGGCCAGCACACCGGGAATATCCTGCACTTCACGACCGGTATACGCTTCAGCACTGCCGTGCCAGCGGTATTTACCGGTACAGAACGGAAAAAGACGGGATGTCGGATGTTGTTGGTGAATACGCATGGCTTCACCACGGGTGATAATTTTCATAATGGGATACCTCTGAAGACAGAAGATAAAAGTGAAAACAGGTGTGATGTGGTTGTGAAGGGTTAAAGCAGACCATGTTCGGCAAAGGAGAAAACCTGGTTGCCACCGACTATCAGATGGTCCGGCACCCGGATATCCACCAGGCCCAGTGCCTGTACCAGACGTTCCGTGATAAGGCGGTCTGCCTTACTGGGTGTGACTTCACCGGAGGGGTGATTGTGTGCCAGCACCACGGCAGCGGCATTGTGGTACAGGGCGCGTTTAATCACTTCCCGGGGATGGACTTCCGTGCGGTTGATGGTGCCGGTAAAGAGGGTTTCACCGGCAATCAGTTGATTCTGGTTATTCAGATACAGCACCCGGAATTCTTCACGCTCCAGTCCCGCCATGTTCAGAATCAGCCATTCCCGTGCTGCACGGGTGGAGGTGAAGGCCACGCCGGGTTCATGAAGATGGCGGTCCAGGGTTTTCAGGGCCCGTTGAATGAGGCTGCGCTCGCCGGGCGTCATCTCTCCGGGCAGAAAGGAAAGTTGTTGCATTGTGCTTCTCTCCATTCAGTCGATGATGCGCATAATGGCGCTGCATTCCGGATGCTGCAGGGCGTAATCCCGCAACCGGTAATAATGGACCGTCATGGCATAATTCTCCGTACGACAGGCATGATGACTGTACGTCATCAGACAGGCGGCAATACCGGCGGCTTCCGGGCTCATTTCTGCGCGGTTACCGTTCATGGCATTGAACAGTACCCATGTTTCGTCATCATCGTCATCCGGTTCGGGTGCCATAAATGCCCCGCCGTTGTTCAGGGTGTACAGATTCCAGATACCACCGCAGTAGTCTTCGCACAGACGGTCCATCCAGCCGAAGACACGGGGCTCCAGGGTCACCCACTGTGGAATGAGGCCAATATGCTGCGGCCAGAAGCTGATGCGCTGTTCATCAGGGACGAGGCTGGCAACCAACTGAGGCGGATTATTCTCTGGTGTTGTAGCTGAATAAATTGTGGGGGTATTCTGAGAAACGGTTTTCATGAGATAACTCCTTAAATAACAAATAAATGTGTGTTTTTCAGGAACGAAAGCTGAATGATTCCCTCACTCAGGGAAACGGCATCAGCGCAGGCTCTCCAGCATCGTTTCTGCCATCACCCACAATGCGCGATTGAGCTTAATGTCGGTATCAATGCTGTGAATGGCCCGGGTATGGATACGTTTTCCTTTTGCACTGCGACCGGAAATCCCGCCTTTCAGCATATTCTCCTGGATGGTCTGATATGCGCTCCACAGGTCCTTACCGTAATCCTCCCGGCGTCGCGGCGTCAGAATGTCGGCGGTGGTGACGGGCTGATGTTCGTCACCATAACGGTAAGTCAGTGCCGCCTGTGCCAGCGC
>NZ_PTRU01000044.1:0-25588 GCF_002965245.1 Escherichia sp. MOD1-EC6021
ATGACGGTAATTTTGTCAATGATTTGTCGGGCAGACGTGGAATATACCAGGCAGGTATTAAAGCCTCATTCAGCAGTTCGTTAAGCGGGCATCTCGGGGTGGGGTATAGCCATGGTGCCGGTGTGGAATCCCCGTGGAACGCGGTGGCTGGTGTGAACTGGTCGTTCTGACCATCAACGAAAAAGCCCACATCTGTGGGCTTTCATATCACCAGGAGCCGCGGCTCCTTTGCGTATCCTTTTATGTCTCCTCACCGTCTGGTCGGTGTCTTGCTGAGACTTCTAACTTCCTGTTTTTGTTGGTGTTGTCCTTGCACCGTCCAATCATGATTGGTGGAGCTGGCGGGAGTTGAACCCGCGTCCGAAATTCCTACATCCTCGGTACTACATGCTTAGTCAGTCTTTACATTCGCTTGCCAGCTGCGGACGGACACGCCACTAACAAACTAGCCTGATTAAGTTTTAACGCTTCAACCCCAGGCAGGGCTTCCACGCGATCTCTTTTGGGTTTGACCTCTCTTGATCCCCGTCCTAAGAGCGGAGGCTAGGGAGAGAGGGCTCTAAGCAGGTTATTAAGCTGCTAAAGCGTAGTTTTCGTCGTTTGCGACTATTTTTTGCGGCTTTTTACGAGGCCAACCGCCCCTCGGCATGCACCTTGGGTTTCGCAAATCCCGTCGAATCCAGAATCAGCCCCAATGTGTAACGGTAAGTATACCAGATTCATGAGTGCCATGACCAGCCTCAATGGCGTTATCGTTAAAGATTTAGCACCCATGTAGCCTGATTTTTATTCGATTAAGCAATGGGATGGCAACATTTGGGTCGGATGTGATAGCCAATAAGATGTTCATTCGCGCCGCCGGAGAGGGTGGCGCGGTGAGGAACTGGTCAATAATTGGAGTGCAGATTTAACGGTGGGCGTTTTTCATGATACGCGCTTTATCCACCTGCCATTCGCGTTCTTTGATGTCTGAACGTTTATCGTGCTGTTTCTTACCTTTAGCGACGCCGATTTTCACTTTGCACCAGGCATTTTTCCAGTACAGGGAGAGCGCCACTACGGTATAGCCTTCTCGATTGACGCGACCGTACAATGAGTCCAGTTCGCGCTGGTTGAGAAGTAACTTGCGGGTACGGGTAGGATCGCACACCACATGCGTGGATGCCACAGCCATTGGCGTGATGTTAGCGCCAAACAGAAATGCTTCTCCATCACGTAGAAGGACGTAGCTGTCGCTGATATTGGCTTTTCCTGCGCGCAGGGATTTAACCTCCCAGCCTTGCAGGGCAAGTCCCGCTTCGAACTCTTCTTCGATAAAGTATTCGTGACGGGCGCGCTTGTTAAGTGCGATGGTCGCTGAACCAGGTTTATGTGCTTTTTTCTTCGTCATAAGCGTCGTGAATCATCGGTAATCTGAAATCGAAAACACCCCATATCAATCCTGCGGGGGACAAGGCTCTATCTTAGCATGAACCCGATGTTACCCAGCGCCGGGATAGCGTTTTTTTTACAGCAGGATAAATGATATTATTTGTTGGATTTTTGTTGATGGAAATTGTTATGCCTCAGATTAGCCGGACCGCACTGGTACCCTACAGCGCGGAGCAAATGTATCAGTTAGTGAATGACGTTCAGTCTTATCCTCAGTTTTTGCCGGGTTGTACCGGAAGTCGGATTCTGGAGTCCACTCCTGGGCAGATGACCGCGGCGGTAGATGTCTCTAAGGCTGGGATCAGCAAAACGTTTACTACCCGCAACCAGTTGACCAGTAACCAAAGTATTCTTATGAATCTGGTGGATGGGCCGTTCAAGAAATTGATCGGTGGATGGAAGTTTACGCCGCTGAGCCAGGAGGCGTGTCGTATCGAGTTTCATCTCGACTTTGAGTTTACCAATAAGTTGATTGAACTCGCCTTTGGCCGCGTGTTTAAAGAGCTGGCGGCTAATATGGTCCAGGCTTTTACGGTTCGTGCGAAAGAGGTTTACAGTGCCAGGTAAAATTGCCGTTGAGGTGGCTTATGCTCTACCTGAGAAGCAGTACCTGCAGCGCGTGACGCTGCAGGAGGGCGCGACGGTTGAAGAAGCTATTCGCACCAGTGGCTTGCTGGAATTGCGTACCGATATCGATTTAACTAAAAACAAAGTCGGCATTTACAGCCGTCCGGCAAAACTGAGCGATACCGTGCATGATGGCGATCGGGTGGAGATTTATCGTCCTCTCATTGCCGATCCTAAAGAGCTTCGCAGGCAACGAGCAGAAAAATCAGCGAATAAATAACAGACAGAAAAAAGGTGCTTATTGAGCACCTTTTTTAACGTCTTTGAGAGCAACTTTATTATTAGTTACCACTCAGCGCAGGTTTGTTATCAATGTTGGTCAACACCCCGCTACTGTTAAAGGTCAGCGTCAGCGTTTGCTGCGTTACACCTTCATGACCTGGTTGCTGGCGGAAGACATAGAACCAGGTATTCGTACCAAATGGATCGGACATCAGCGGTGTACCCAATGCGTACGCAACTTGTTGTTGCGTCATGCCAACACGTATTTTGGATACGTCGTTAGCGGTCAGATAGTTCCCCTGGTTGATGTCAGGACGGTAAACCACTCGCTCCAGAGTGGAACAGCCTGCGGTCAACATCAATAGTACTGCTGCTGCAGCAGTCAGCGTTTTACAGCGCATAGTGATTTGATTCCTTTTCGGGCCCGAGCAGTACGTGGCTCATCTGTAATATGCCGATGATAATAGACCTTTCATCACTTTAAAACCTTTTGCTTTCCGGTCTTACGGCGTTTTGCTGTTTACTCTGACCGTGAAGCAGGAAAAAAGTTTACGCCGCAAGCAGTTCTTTCGCATTCGCCAGTGTGTTACGTGTGACTTCACTGCCACCAAGCAGGCGCGCCAGCTCTTGTAACCGCGCTTTTTTGTCCAGCGACTCCATATGCGTTTCTGTCATCGCACCATCGGTTTCTTTGCTGACAAAATAGTGTTGATGACCACATCCCGCGACTTGTGGCAGGTGGGTAACACACATCACCTGAGTTGATTCGCCAAGTTGACGTAGCAGTTTGCCGACAACTGCCGCTGTTGGGCCGCTAATCCCTACATCCACTTCATCAAAAATCAGTGCCGGGGTTTCCATTTTACGCGCGGTAATGACCTGGATTGCCAATGCGATGCGGGACAACTCACCACCGGATGCGACTTTGGCAATAGGCTGCATTGGCTGACCTGGGTTGGTGGTTACCCGAAACTCAATACGATCAGCGCCGTCAGCGCCCAGGTGATGCTCGTCAAATTTAACATCGATCGTAAACTGCCCATGTGGCATAGAGAGTGCATGCATACTATCGGTGATCAGCTGTGCCAACTCATTTGCATAATGCTGGCGTTGCTGGTGTAACGCGCGCGCCGTTTCCAGTGCCTGCTGATGATGTTTCGTTACCGCCAGCGCGAGCGTTTCTTGTGAGTCGGCCTGATCGTCCAGTTGCTGCTGTTCTTCCAGTAGCGACTGGTAATACTGTGGCAATGCCTCAGGGCTGACGTGATGTTTACGTGCCAGCGAAATCTGTTTTGAGATACGCTGTTCAAGTTCAAACAGTCGGTTGGGATCGAGATCCAGACGATCGCAGTAGTGGCGCAGTTCGTCGCTGGCTTCAGCAATCTGGATGGTAGCTTCTTCCAGCATATCAAGTACGCCGGACAGTTTGCTGTCCATGCCAATCAATTCGCTCACCAGTTGTTTAGCCGTGTAAAGCTGACTTTGCAGGTTTGCGTCTTCACCGTCGGCCATTAATGCCAATGCATTCTGGCTGGTGGTCAGCAATTGACCGCTGTTCGCCAGACGTTTGTACTCTTCGTCGATTTGCTCAAACTCTCCGGGCTGAGGATTAAATTCGTTAAGTTCTTTTAATTGGTATTGCAGCAGCTCCGCACGAGCGGCGCGTTCCTGACTTAACTGTTGATGATGCGCGAGGTCGCGGCAGCTTTGATGCCACAACTGATAACGTGCGGTCATTTCCTGAAGCAGAGAGGTTTCATTAGCATAGCCATCAAGCAGGAATTTTTGGTGCTCGGGTTTGGTGAGTAATTGATGGGCGTGCTGACCATGGATCTGAATGAGCAACTGGCCCAGTTCGCGCAGTTGTGACAGTGGAACAGCTGTACCGTTGATAAAACCACGAGAGCGACCATCGCTACTGATTACGCGACGAAGCAGGCATTCACGGCCATCTTCCAGTTGGTTTTCTTCCAGCCAGCGCAGTGCTGCGGGTGTATCTTTCAGAGAAAAACGGGCGCACAGATCTGCGCGAGCAGCGCCGGTACGCACCATGTCGGCTTCAGCGCGACCGCCGAGACAAAGGCCCAGGGCATCTATTGCAATAGATTTACCCGCGCCGGTCTCGCCGGTGATTACGGTCATGCCGCTGTGAAAATCAATCTCAAGCTCACGAACGATAGCAAAGTTGCTGATGGTCAGTTGTGCCAACATAGTTGTTTTCCTGTATGAAAAACCATTACTGTTATTGTGTACAGTATAAACTGGTTTTATATACAGTAAAGAGGCTGGCGTAAAATTAGAATAATTTTTTTGACCAGCCGAGCTTGGTGCTTAATGTATTGAAATAGCTGTAATCTTTCGGATGAATCAGATTCAGATGGTAATCACAGCGACGAATCAGGACATCTTCTCCTTCCTGAATCGGTAGTGCTATCTGGCTGTCGCAACTGATTTCCAGGTCGTTACGGCGATGTGAAAAACGCAGACGGATCGTGCTGCTGCTGTTTATGACCAGTGGTCGTGCTGACAACGTATGCGGGAACATGGGCACCAGGGTAATTGCATCCAGAGAAGGCGTCAGGATTGGACCGCCTGCCGAGAGAGAATAGGCAGTGGAGCCTGTAGGTGTCGAAATAATCAGGCCATCGGAACGCTGCGAAAACGCAAAGATCTCGTCGATATATACTTCGAACTCAATCATATGCGCCACTTTGCCTGGATGAAGTACCACTTCATTTATCGCGGTGCTGATGCGCTTTTGGCAATCTTGCTGACAGACTTGCGCTTCCAGCAAAAAACGTTTCTCGCTGATGTAGTGACCTTCCAGCACATCGGCTAATTGTTGCTGGGCGTTATCGGGATCAAGGTCAGTCAGGAAACCCAGGTTGCCACGGTTGATTCCAATAACTTTAATATCGTAGCGGGCGAGCGTGCGCGCCGCGCCCAGCATATTACCGTCGCCGCCAACGACAACCGCGAGATCAGCCTGTTGCCCAATCTCCGCGAGCGTGCCAGTTTTCACATTCTTCAGTTGCAGTTCGTGAGCGATTTGTTGCTCAACGATGACCTCGTAACCTTTTGTGCACAGCCAGCGGTAGAGCATTTCATGTGTTGTCAGTGCAGTGGGGTGCCGTGGGTGTCCCACAATGCCAATACACTTGAAATGATTATTCATTTTTCCGAGGTCCTTGTTGCGAAGATTGATGACAATGTGAGTGCTTCCCTTGAAACCCTGAAACTGATCCCCATAATAAGCGAAGTTAGCGAGATGAATGCGAAAAAAACGCGGAGAAATTCATGAGTAGTAAAGAACAGAAAACGCCTGAGGGGCAAGCCCCGGAAGAAATTATCATGGATCAGCACGAAGAGATTGAGGCAGTTGAGCCAGAAGCTTCTGCTGAGCAGGTGGATCCGCGCGATGAAAAAATTGCGAATCTCGAAGCTCAGCTGGCTGAAGCCCAGACCCGTGAACGTGACGGCATTTTGCGCGTAAAAGCCGAAATGGAAAACCTGCGTCGCCGTACTGAACTGGATATCGAAAAAGCCCATAAATTCGCGCTGGAGAAATTCATCAACGAATTGCTGCCGGTGATTGATAGCCTGGATCGTGCGCTGGAAGTGGCTGATAAAGCTAACCCGGATATGTCCGCGATGGTTGAAGGTATTGAGCTGACGCTGAAGTCGATGCTGGATGTTGTGCGTAAGTTTGGCGTTGAAGTGATCGCCGAAACTAACGTCCCACTGGACCCGAATGTGCATCAGGCCATCGCAATGGTGGAATCTGATGACGTTGCGCCAGGTAACGTACTGGGTATTATGCAGAAGGGTTATACGCTGAATGGTCGTACGATTCGTGCGGCGATGGTTACTGTAGCGAAAGCAAAAGCTTAATTTCTGCTTTCGTAATAAATCACGGCCCAGCATGCGAATGCCGGGCCGTTTTCGTTACTCCGCCACACTCTCACGCAGCGGTTTCACAGGAAAAACTTTTACCTGCTTAATCATATTGTCCTGTACATCGAGAATATCGATATCGTACTCGCCAATACGCACGCGAGTTCCTGCGACAGGAATCTCTTCCAGTGCCTCAAGAATGACGCCATTAACCGTTCGTGCATCATCTTCCGGTAGATGCCAGTTGAAGGCTTTGTTGATTTCCCGCACGTTGGCAGTGCCATCGATAATCACCGAACCGTCGTTTTGCGGCGTGACCTCTTCGGCGAGCGTTGGCGACATCGACGTGGTGAAATCACCAACAATCTCTTCGAGAATATCTTCGACCGTCACCAGACCCTGAATATCTCCATACTCGTTGACGACCAGGCCGACTTTCTTTTTGTTGCGCTGAAACTTCACCAGCTGCGTGCTGAGCGGCGTACCTTCCGGGACAAAATAGATTTCGTCCGCGGCGCGTAGCATGGTTTCTTTGGTGAACTCTTTTTTTTCCGACATGAGTCGCCAGGCTTCACGTACTCGCAGCATACTGATGGCGTCGTCAAGCGAGTCACGGTAGAGCACGATGCGTCCGTGAGGTGAGTGGGAGAGTTGGCGGAGAATCGATTTCCAGTCATCGTTGATATCAATACCGATAATTTCACTACGCGGCACCATGATGTCATCGACGGTCATTTTTTCCAGATCGAGTACCGACAACAGCATATCCTGATTGCGACGGGAAATCTGTGACCGCGATTCGTGCACAATGGTGCGTAATTCTTCTTTGCTTAAAGATCCACTAACCACGATATCGGTTTTGATGCCCATCATGCGCATTAACATGCGGGTAATAGCGTTTAGCAACCAGACCAGTGGCATCATCAAAATTTGCAGCGGTGCCAGCAGAAAACTACTTGGATAGGCGACTTTTTCCGGGTACAGCGCGGCAATGGTTTTCGGCAATACTTCAGCAAAAACCAGTACGACAAAAGTAAGCACACCAGTCGCAATTGCCACGCCCGCATCCCCGTACAAACGCATCCCCACAATAGTGCCGAGCGCGGAAGCAAGAATATTGACCAGGTTATTGCCGATTAACACCAGGCTTATCAGGCGGTCTGGCTTACGCAGCAATTTTTCGACGCGTTTGGCCGAGCGATTACCCTGTTTCGCCATATGCCTCAGACGATAGCGGTTGAGGGTCATCATTCCGGTTTCGGACCCGGAAAAATAGGCTGAAATGACCACCATGATGATCAGAATAATGATCAACGTAGTAGTAGAAATGTGTTCCAGGGGAAACTCCTTTTCTGGGATTAGCTGATTAACTGCTGGACAATTCGGCTGCCGAAGTAGGCCAGTGTCAGAATGACTGCACCCGCAACGTTAAACCAGACGACGCGGCGTCCACGCCATCCTTCATGATAATGTCCCCACAGCAGCACAATATAGACAAACCACGCCACGATAGAGAGCACGGCCTTGTCGATATTTTCCATGCTAAATAAGTTGTGCATGTAGAACAGGCCAGTGCAAAGAGTGAGCGTTAACAGCACCACGCCAATCTGCGTGATGTGGAACATTTTACGCTCGATACTCATCAACGGCGGCATTTCCTGGTTAAACGCCAGCTTCTTGTTCTTCAGTTGGTAATCAATCCACGCCAGTTGTAATGCATACAGAGCGGCGATAATCAGCGTGGCATAGGAAAAGAGCGATAAGCCAATGTGCACCAGCATCCCAGGCGTTGCTTCCAGATGGGTGATGTATTCATTGGGCATAAAGGTGGCCAGCGCCAGGTTGATAAGCGCAAAGGCATAGACAATGGGTAGCAGCAACCAGCCACGATTGCGAGAAGCCACGATGGTCATTACCGTACAGATCATCAAACTGACCAGCGAACCAACGTTCAGCAGGCTGAGGTTTTGTCCGCTATCACCGTCGGGCAGGATGCGGGCTTCCAGAGCGATTGCGTGGCAGACCAGCGCGATGACCGCAGAAATAATAGCCATGCGCCGCCAGCCGCCGTTTTTTTGCAGCAGACCGGGAACAATCAGCGCAAGACTGACGGAGTAGGCGACAAGCGCGAGCAGAGCAAAAACGGGCATAGTAATGTCGACAGTTTGAGCAATAAGAAAGAGAAGCAGTATAGCGTCAGGTGAACGCTGCTCCAACCGTTGCATAACAACAAAGACGCCTTCATGTTATACTGCGGCAAAATACTGATGATGTGTCGCGATTGCGGCCAACCGTTTCCACCCCAGGCGAGAGACAATGTTTGATAATTTAACCGATCGTTTGTCGCGCACGCTGCGCAATATCAGTGGCCGTGGACGCCTCACTGAAGACAACGTAAAAGATACGCTGCGCGAAGTGCGCATGGCGCTGCTGGAGGCGGACGTCGCCCTGCCGGTAGTGCGTGAGTTTATCAATCGCGTAAAAGAGAAAGCGGTTGGTCATGAAGTTAATAAGAGCCTGACGCCGGGGCAGGAGTTCGTCAAAATCGTCCGTAACGAACTGGTTGCGGCGATGGGCGAAGAGAACCAGACCCTGAATCTGGCTGCGCAACCGCCAGCGGTGGTACTGATGGCGGGCCTGCAAGGTGCCGGTAAAACAACCAGCGTGGGCAAGCTCGGTAAGTTCCTGCGTGAGAAGCACAAGAAGAAAGTGCTGGTGGTTTCTGCTGACGTCTATCGCCCGGCGGCAATCAAACAGCTTGAGACGCTGGCAGAGCAGGTGGGCGTTGATTTCTTCCCTTCTGATGTTGGTCAGAAGCCGGTTGATATTGTTAACGCGGCGCTGAAAGAAGCCAAACTGAAATTCTACGACGTGCTGCTGGTGGATACCGCTGGTCGTCTGCACGTTGACGAAGCGATGATGGACGAGATCAAACAAGTCCATGCGTCGATTAACCCGGTTGAAACCCTGTTTGTGGTTGACGCCATGACCGGTCAGGATGCGGCCAATACGGCAAAAGCATTCAATGAAGCGTTACCGCTGACCGGTGTGGTACTGACTAAAGTCGACGGCGATGCTCGTGGCGGTGCGGCGCTCTCTATTCGTCACATTACGGGCAAACCGATCAAGTTCCTCGGTGTTGGCGAGAAAACCGAGGCGCTGGAGCCGTTCCATCCGGACCGCATCGCTTCCCGTATTCTCGGCATGGGCGACGTGCTGTCGCTGATCGAAGATATCGAAAGTAAAGTTGACCGCGCGCAGGCAGAGAAATTAGCCAGCAAGCTGAAAAAAGGCGACGGCTTCGATCTCAACGACTTCCTTGAGCAACTGCGCCAGATGAAAAATATGGGCGGCATGGCTAGCCTGATGGGCAAACTGCCGGGCATGGGGCAGATCCCGGATAACGTCAAGTCGCAGATGGACGATAAAGTGCTGGTGCGTATGGAAGCCATCATCAACTCGATGACGATGAAAGAGCGCGCTAAGCCAGAAATCATCAAAGGTTCGCGTAAACGCCGTATCGCTGCCGGTTGCGGTATGCAGGTGCAGGACGTTAACCGTCTTCTGAAACAGTTCGACGACATGCAGCGCATGATGAAGAAAATGAAGAAGGGCGGAATGGCGAAGATGATGAGAAGCATGAAAGGGATGATGCCGCCGGGATTTCCTGGTCGCTAAATGACCTTATGCGACAGAGTTATTAACTGCTGATTGCATTTTCTCCAGAAATCAGTAAAATTTTCGGGCTTTTAATATGACACCGGACTCCGTTCCTCGATGGGGTCCGGTTGTTTTATTCACACAAGAGGATGTTATGGTAACTATTCGTTTAGCACGTCACGGCGCTAAAAAGCGTCCGTTCTACCAGGTTGTTGTCGCTGACAGCCGTAATGCACGCAACGGTCGCTTCATCGAGCGCGTTGGTTTCTTCAACCCAATCGCTAGCGAAAAAGAAGAAGGCACTCGCCTGGATCTGGATCGCATCGCTCACTGGGTTGGCCAGGGCGCAACTATTTCTGATCGCGTTGCAGCGCTGATCAAAGAAGTAAACAAAGCAGCTTAATCTGTCACGGTGGTCATGATGAGCAAACAACTCACCGCGCAAGCACCTGTTGATCCCATCGTTTTGGGAAAAATGGGTTCGTCTTACGGTATTCGTGGGTGGCTCAGAGTGTTTTCTTCCACCGAAGACGCCGAAAGCATTTTTGACTATCAGCCCTGGTTTATCCAGAAGGCGGGTCAGTGGCAGCAAGTCCAGCTGGAAAGCTGGAAGCACCACAATCAGGACATGATCATCAAGCTGAAAGGCGTTGACGATCGTGATGCGGCGAACCTGCTGACGAATTGTGAAATTGTCGTGGATTCATCGCAGCTGCCTCAGCTTGAAGAGGGTGACTACTACTGGAAAGACCTGATGGGCTGCCAGGTAATAACCACTGAAGGCTACGATCTCGGTAAAGTCATCGATATGATGGAAACCGGATCTAATGACGTTCTCGTCATTAAGGCAAACCTGAAAGATGCGTTTGGTATCAAGGAACGTCTCGTACCGTTCCTCGATGGGCAGGTTATCAAGAAAGTCGATCTCACTACTCGTTCAATCGAAGTAGATTGGGATCCTGGTTTTTAAACCACCGGATAAACGGTAAAAGACGGCGCTATGTGGATTGGCATAATTAGCCTGTTTCCTGAAATGTTCCGCGCAATTACCGATTACGGGGTAACTGGCCGGGCAGTTAAAAATGGCCTGCTGAGCATCCAGAGCTGGAGTCCTCGTGACTTCACGCATGACCGGCACCGTACTGTGGACGATCGTCCTTACGGCGGCGGACCGGGGATGTTAATGATGGTGCAACCTTTACGGGACGCCATTCATGCAGCAAAAGCCGCGGCGGGTGAAGGCGCAAAGGTGATTTATCTGTCACCGCAGGGGCGCAAGCTTGATCAAGCAGGCGTCAGCGAACTGGCAACGAATCAAAAATTGATTCTGGTGTGCGGTCGCTACGAAGGTATAGATGAGCGCGTGATCCAAACCGAAATTGACGAAGAATGGTCAATCGGCGATTACGTTCTCAGTGGTGGTGAGTTACCAGCAATGACGCTGATTGACTCCGTTTCCCGGTTTATTCCGGGAGTACTGGGACATGAAGCTTCGGCAACGGAAGATTCCTTTGCTGAAGGATTGCTGGATTGCCCGCACTATACACGGCCTGAGGTGTTAGAAGGGATGGAAGTTCCGTCAGTGTTACTGTCGGGCAACCATGCTGAGATACGTCGCTGGCGTTTGAAACAGTCGCTGGGCCGTACCTGGCTTAGAAGACCTGAACTTCTGGAAAACCTGGCTCTGACTGAAGAGCAAGCAAGGTTGCTGGCGGAGTTCAAAACGGAACACGCACAACAGCAACATAAACATGATGGGATGGCGTAAGCCCCCGAGATATCAGTTTACCCAGGATAAGAGATTAAATTATGAGCAACATTATTAAGCAACTTGAACAAGAGCAGATGAAGCAGGACGTACCTTCCTTCCGTCCGGGTGATACCGTGGAAGTGAAAGTATGGGTTGTTGAAGGTTCCAAAAAACGTCTGCAGGCATTCGAGGGCGTGGTTATCGCTATTCGTAACCGCGGTCTGCACTCTGCATTCACTGTTCGTAAAATTTCCAACGGCGAAGGCGTTGAGCGTGTCTTCCAGACTCACTCTCCGGTAGTTGACAGCATTTCTGTCAAACGTCGTGGTGCTGTTCGTAAAGCTAAACTGTACTACCTGCGTGAGCGTACTGGTAAGGCTGCTCGTATCAAAGAGCGTCTTAACTAAGATTTCGCTTAAGCGACATCCTGTTAAGAAGGGCTGGCCAATTGGCTGGCCCTTTTTTTATCTGTTTGCTCGTGTTTTAAGGGGTAGTAATCACTACTGCGACGCGGCGGTTCTCGGCGCGGCCCTGGGCGGTCTTGTTACTGGCTATGGGATATTTTTTTCCTAAACCCTGTGTGGTGAGGTTGCTGCGCGGAATTTGTCCACCTATAGCCCATGCATCGGCCACAACATTCGCCCGTTTCAATGATAAGGCTTCGTTGTAACTGTCTTCACCATAGTTGTCGGTGTGTCCATCCATACGGGCATGCGTTAGCCCTGTCGAGGCCAATTTGGCTGCCATGGTTTGGATCTGTTGCTGGCTTTCCGGGAGCAATTTGTAGTCATTTTTTGCGAACAGAATGGCATCTGATAATCCCAGCGACCAGTCGCCGGCGGATTCAGTAAATCCATAAGATTGCATAGCGGCAACTTGCTCAGGAGTAAACTTTCCCTGAGGGGACTGGCAGCCAGTCAGTACTAGCGAGGTGAAAATCAGGGGTGCTACCAGGTGCTTTATCATATCGATATATCCTTGTTATCTCACCAGCTTTTCGGCACGCTGGTGTTTGGCCTGATACATATTGTGATCGGCCAGCTCTTGTAATTTTTCCGCAGAGGCATGCTCAATGGTCATCGCGTAACCAATGCTTAATGTCATGGTGGTCTGATGACCATTATGAAGATCAAACGGGCGATTAAAGATTTGTGTCAGTGCTGAGCATATCCGCTGCACTTCAGATTCCGACTGTACACCATAGAGCACCATCGCGAATTCATCGCCGCCTATGCGGTATGCTTTATGTTGCAGCCCGCCAAATTCTGCTAACCGTTTTGCTACCTCAATCAAGACCCGATCGCCCGTCGCATGACCCCAGGTATCGTTGATATATTTAAAATTATCGCCATCAAGAAACAGTAACGCCGACGTTTTTCTGGCGTCGGAACTGCTCATCAACGTGTTGATGCCGCTACGAAACGCAGCCCGGTTCGCCAGCCCGGTTAATGGGTCATGTAGCGCGGTACGTAGAAGCTGCGCATTTTTGGCCTGTAAACGAAGCTGCCACTCTTCCATTTCATCCAGCAGACTGTTGAAGTCGAGAGCGAAGCGGTGAAACTCAGCGATACGTTCTTCCGAAACTCGTCGGGAAAAATTGCGGTTGGAACGCACATCATGTACGACATCGGTGATATTTTTCAGCGCTTCCACCAGGCCATTGTGCAAATGGCGGGTGAGGGTAATTGCGATGCCTGATGCCAGCAGAATACAACCGGTCAGGACAGCGAGCGAAAACCAGATAAAATGGCTGATCGAGCTGTCGCGAGCGGTTAAGCGTACTTCGCCAATGGTTTCACCATTGTGACGAATCGGCTGAGTGATGGGGGCAGGGAAGAGCCAGTGGCTTATGAAATTGCTGAAAGTATCGCCTGGATCCTTACGGGTGTAATGCCAGGATGCCAGAATATTTTGCTGCTTATCACGCACTTCTGCAGTTGAAAATTGCCCTTGCTTCCCCAGCGCTGCCAGTGTTTGAGTTGCTGCAGGGCCATCGGCAAAAACGACCGCTGCTTCCAGACTGTAAGTCATTGTTGCTGCTGTCAGTGCCAGGTTTTTTTGCGCGTACTGTTTCAGGGTCAGCACCGAGGTCACGGAAAGCAGCAACCAGATCAGCATCATAGTGATAAATATGCTGGTCATACTGATGTTGCGTAATGCTCTTTTAAACGTGGGGCGCTTATTAAGAGAATTATCGTTATCCATCATTTTTCTTCCGTGCGAGCATTAAGACATCTGGGTTCACCTTTACACCGCTACGCGATAAGGCATCCAGGTTTACGGCAAATCTGACGTCATTATTGTGGATGATCAGACAAAAGGCGCTGCCAATAATGCACTCGGCATTTTGTTCGGCAATTAATAATAACGCCTTTGACGGATATTGTTCGGTTAATTCCATCTGGAATGTTGGTGACTCGTTGCCAAAATAAAAACCATTGCAGCCTGATATCATCGCCTCTTGTTGAGAGTGAATGATGACAGGCAGATAAGGCAAAGATGTCGCGCCATTCTCTTGTAGGGCGGTACTAAAACGTGAAGATGAAAAGATACATAACTTTGGTAGGCCTGATAGCGCAGGCCAGCGAGTGTAACTGACAATACCGGAAACCATCGTACGCACGTTTTTCGCAACGTCTGAAGGTTCCTGAGCGAGTATTGGTGCTCCCGTCAGGAGGAGAATCAGCAGTAAGAACAGACGATGAGAAAAACGCATTCAGGGATCCTCACCATCTTCGCTTGCAATGCATCGATAATTTTTCAGAATGCTCATTAAAATATCATTTTTTTATGCAGTCGTCATCAGAGTGGGAAATAAAAAATAATAAGTAAAATCTCATGTTTAATTTATTGTTGGGGGGGTTAATTAATTTAATCGTATTGTGCTGGCATTCTCATCAGCCCCTTTTTGCCATACTTCATGCAGTTGGCTGGCATTTTCAACATTGTTGCAGCTGGCAGGAAAGCTTTTACCGGAAAGTCCTCGGGCATAAGTAAAATCGGTCTGGCAAGTTTTCTTTTGTCCTTCGGCATATCCTTTAAGGTATAGACCGCGATCCGCCTGTGAATCGCTAAATGCATCGTCATCTTTTATGGCGTTGCCCGATATCGCATCTTCCATACCAACATCATACCAGTCGGTGCTGGTCAAGGTTGGCGCGTGAGTATAAGGATCAATCTGACATCCGCTAACCAGTAAAGCCAACAAGGGGGCGATAAACTTTTTCATCATTTCTTTCTCCTTTTTCAAAGCATAGCGGATTGTTTTCAAAGGAGGTGTAAATTTATTTATACATAAACAAGGGTTAAAAGCACGAATAAATTGTTTGTGTAAAGAAAAATGTACGAAATATGGATTGAAAACTTTACTTTATGTGTTATCGTTACGTCATCCTCGCTGAGGATCAACTATCGCAAACGAGCATAAACAGGATCGCCATCATGCAAAAAGACGCGTTGAATAACGTACATATTACCGACGAACAAGTTTTAATGACTCCGGAACAACTGAAGGCCGCTTTTCCATTAAGCCTGCAACAGGAAGCCCAGATTGCTGACTCGCGTAAAACCATTTCAGATATTATCGCCGGGCGCGATCCTCGTCTGTTGGTAGTATGTGGTCCTTGTTCCATTCATGATCCGGAAACTGCTCTGGAATATGCTCGTCGATTTAAAGCCCTTGCCGCAGAGGTCAGCGATAGCCTCTATCTGGTAATGCGCGTCTATTTTGAAAAACCCCGTACCACTGTCGGTTGGAAAGGGTTGATTAACGATCCCCATATGGATGGCTCTTTTGATGTAGAAGCCGGGCTGCAGATCGCGCGTAAATTGCTGCTTGAGCTGGTGAATATGGGACTGCCACTGGCAACGGAAGCGTTAGATCCGAATAGCCCGCAATACCTGGGCGATCTGTTTAGCTGGTCAGCAATTGGTGCTCGTACAACGGAATCGCAAACTCACCGTGAAATGGCCTCCGGGCTTTCCATGCCGGTTGGTTTTAAAAACGGCACCGATGGCAGTCTGGCAACGGCAATTAACGCTATGCGCGCCGCCGCCCAGCCGCACCGTTTTGTTGGCATTAACCAGGCAGGGCAGGTTGCGTTGCTACAAACTCAGGGGAATCCGGACGGGCATGTGATCCTGCGCGGTGGTAAAGCGCCAAACTATAGCCCTGCGGATGTTGCGCAATGTGAAAAAGAGATGGAACAGGCGGGACTGCGCCCGTCTCTGATGGTAGATTGCAGCCACGGTAATTCCAATAAAGATTATCGCCGTCAGCCTGCGGTGGCAGAATCCGTGGTTGCTCAAATCAAAGATGGCAATCGCTCAATTATTGGTCTGATGATCGAAAGTAATATCCACGAGGGCAATCAGTCTTCCGAGCAACCGCGCAGTGAAATGAAATACGGTGTATCCGTAACCGATGCCTGCATTAGTTGGGAAATGACCGATGCCTTGCTGCGTGAAATTCATCAGGATCTGAACGGGCAGCTGACGGCTCGCGTGGCTTAAGAGGTTTATTATGGTTGCTGAATTGACCGCATTACGCGATCAAATTGATGAAGTCGATAAAGCGCTACTGAATTTATTAGCGAAGCGTCTGGAACTGGTTGCTGAAGTTGGCGAGGTGAAAAGCCGCTTTGGACTGCCTATTTATGTTCCGGAGCGCGAGGCATCTATGCTGGCCTCGCGGCGTGCAGAGGCGGAAGCTCTGGGTGTACCGCCAGATCTGATTGAGGATGTTTTGCGTCGGGTGATGCGTGAATCTTACTCCAGTGAAAACGACAAAGGATTTAAAACGCTTTGTCCGTCTCTGCGTCCGGTGGTTATCGTCGGTGGTGGCGGTCAGATGGGACGTCTGTTCGAGAAGATGCTGACGCTCTCGGGTTATCAGGTGCGGATTCTGGAGCAACATGACTGGGATCGAGCGGCTGATATTGTTGCCGATGCCGGAATGGTGATTGTTAGTGTGCCCATTCACGTTACTGAACAAGTTATTGGCAAATTACCGCCTTTACCGAAAGATTGTATTCTGGTCGATCTGGCATCGGTGAAAAATGGACCATTACAGGCCATGCTGGCGGCGCATGATGGTCCGGTGCTGGGGTTACACCCGATGTTCGGCCCGGACAGCGGTAGCCTGGCAAAGCAAGTTGTGGTCTGGTGTGATGGACGTAAGCCGGAAGCATACCAATGGTTTCTGGAGCAAATTCAGGTCTGGGGCGCTCGGCTGCATCGTATTAGCGCTGTCGAGCACGATCAGAATATGGCGTTTATTCAGGCACTGCGCCACTTTGCTACTTTTGCTTATGGGCTGCACCTGGCAGAAGAAAATGTTCAGCTTGAGCAACTTCTGGCGCTTTCTTCGCCGATTTACCGCCTTGAGCTGGCGATGGTTGGGCGACTGTTTGCCCAGGATCCGCAACTGTATGCCGACATTATTATGTCGTCAGAGCGTAATCTGGCGTTAATCAAACGTTACTATAAGCGTTTCGGCGAGGCGATTGAGTTGCTGGAGCAGGGCGATAAGCAGGCGTTTATTGACAGTTTCCGCAAGGTGGAGCACTGGTTCGGCGATTACGCACAGCGTTTTCAGAGTGAAAGCCGCGTGTTATTGCGTCAGGCGAATGACAGTCGCCAGTAATAATCCAGTGCCGGGTGGCGTGTTTCACCCGGCACGATTTCATTATGCCGGATCGACTGGTACCACATTCTCGCTTGGGTAACAGCCCAGGACTTTCATCGAGCGAGTGATTTCACCTAGCTCTTTCAACGCCTGTTGCATTTCCGCTGATTCCAGATTGGCCTGAATATCCAGATAAAACATCTCTTCCCACGGGTTTCCGTGAATCGGGCGTGATTCCAGACGGGTCATAATCAGATTGTGGTTGCGCAGTACCAGCAACGCTTCAACCAGCGCACCAGCTTGTTGTCCGGTCGCCATTAACAACGTCGTTTTCGCCGGAACCTGGTCAGAAACGTTAATGGCTTTACGTGCCAACACCACAAATCGGGTGAAGTTTTGTCGCTGATTCGCTTCAATATGCTCCAGTACCTGCAAACCGTACAAAGTGCCGCCAGCTTCGCTTCCCAACGCAGCAACATGCGGTGATTTTGCCTGTGCAACCTTTTCCATTGCCGCAGACGTACTTTCGGTATATTCAATCTTCCAGTGCGGATAACGATTAAGGAATTTGCTGCATTGCTGGAATGGCTGCGGATGGCTGTAGACCGTATTAATGGTGGATAAATCAGTAGTGCCGGAGACCAACAAACAATGATCGATAGTTAACGTCATCTCGCCAACAATCGACAAACTGGTATGTTGCAGCAGATCGTAAACGTCGTTTATGGCACCGGAGCTGGTATTTTCAATCGGTACGACGGCATAGTCGGCCTGGCCGGTTTCCACCTGATTAAAAATATCGGCAAATTTGGCGCAGCCACTTTCAATGAATTGCTCAAAGTGACGCGCAGCGTACTGACGAGCGGCAAGATGTGAATAGGAGCCTTTGGGGCCGAGAAAAGCGATGCGTGCTGAGTGCGGATTAATTTTATTGAGATGTTGCTGGAGCAGTGCCTGCTGAGTTAATACGGAATCTTCAATGATGAGCTGGAACAGGCGAGTAATGTAATGGGCGTCCAGATGGTGCGCTTTACCGAGCGTAATTAATCTTTCCAGCAAATCGCGTTCGCGATCAATATCACGTACCGGGCGATGAGAGAGCAGTTTGGCTTTTCCCACCTCGACGGCCAGTTCGCGCCGCTCTGCCAGTAATGCTAATAATTTTTCATCCAGCGCGCTGATTTTCTCTCGCAGCGCCAGTAACGGGTTTTCCGATGTCATAGTGTTGCCTTTTTGTTATCAATAAAAAAGGCCCCCCGGTTTGGGAGGCCTTATTGTTCGTCTTCGCATTCTGTTTCACACGACGAAACGCCTCCCATTCAAGGGAAGGTAAAAAAGAATGCGAAGAAAAACGGTGTGTGTTTCATGTTTGTTTCCTTAAGTGACTTCAGTACAGTACCCGTACTGTTTTCACGCTGTCAACAAAAAACGCGCCCGAAGGCGCGTTGGCGATACACTCAATATAAAGGACTACTCTTCTTCAACTTCTTCGACGAAGTTGGCGTCTTTCACCGATGTTGCGGCACGACGTGCTTCGCCTTTGTGCTGCAGTTTATTGAGCTGCCGTTCCAGCTTGTTGATCAATTCGTTAATTGCGGTGTACATATCTTCATGTTTACCACTGGCAACCAGAACGCCGTTAGGAGTATTGATTGTGGCGTCAGCAACAAAACCTTGTGGCTCTTTGGACAGAATGATATGTGGATTAATCAGATGTGTTTGCCATTTTTCCAGTTTGGCGAGACGGTCTGCGACATGTTGGCGGATGGCCGGAGTAATTTCCATTTGTTTGCTGGTAATGTTCATTGTCATAAATTTTACCTCTTGTCTTCCCGTCTTGGTGAATTCAGCATACCGTTCCTGATGTCAAAATGTGTGATGGAAATCTCATAATTTTGTCACTTTTTGTCAACGAATCTTTTTTGTGAGAAATCGCAGGAAGAGGTGTTTTTTTACTTGAGGAATATCTCAAAGCGAGCCATATTTGATGAGATCGATAGTGACTAAATCGCTTCAGTTTCACAACTAACAGAATAAAAAAACGGCAGCTCAAGGCTGTAATGCCAGTCAGTTAAGCAACTGACTGGCTCTTTTTCGGGGCTGTGGGGTATTTCCAGGGCCTCTCCTTTACCACTCTCGGGAAGGCCCTTTCCCTTCTTGTCGGTAATTTCACTGGTTGTCCCATACTTGCAAGATCGCGCATCAGCTCCGGTATACGTCCCGGTGAAGCGCATGGCGTCCGTCATCGACGTCAGCAGATGGCTGGTCAGTTCCATCTGGCAGACCATTTTGACCTGCGGGTAGAGCGCCGGGTTCTCGGCATGTGTCTGGCGGGGGAAGGCTGCATCGTTCTCTGGTGTATTCGGTGTGCGCCAGAACACACCATCGATGGCCAGCAGGGTCAGGCCGCACCAGTGCGGATGCGGCGTGGCGTTATGCCAGAGCTGCGCTGTTTTCGTGAACACGCGGCGGACAGCCTCACTTCCCAGGCGCTGGCGGGCCTGAATAACGGCACTGGGGGCAACGAAGGGGCGATTGCCCGGCAGCATGATGTCCAGGCGATTCACAATCTGATGAAGAGGTTCTTTACGCTCAAGCGCCATGCCAACAATACACCAGACCATCATTTCGAGGGGAAGACGGCGCTTGCGTAGCGTTACAGTACCTGATTCGGCAAGGCAACGAGAGATGAGTTCGGGGTCGAGGTAATCCCCCAGAGAAGTCAGTGGGTTACGCAGAGAATCGTAACGGGATACCAAATCAAGGGCCTGTCCAATGAGCATAAAAAAAATCCGGAAACGAGTGAGCGTTTCCGGATTCTTACACAGGCACTGGATCGGTCAACTGATCCTTAACTGATCGGCATTACAGCTCAAGGCTGCCGTTTTGTGTTTCAGGTTTCTGTTATGTATTGCTGCTGTTTGCGGCGATGATTTTCGCTACTTTTTCAGCTTGCGCATTCATCTGCATCTGACGGTATGCATTTTCCATCAGCGGCAGCGCATCACGCGTAGCCTGGGTATCCGGATAGTCGCGCAACATGCCTTCTACGCGGTTAACGACAGCAACCCATGCACCACGTTCTGTATAATACTCGGCAACGGAGTATTCATATTTCGCCAGACGATCTTTCAGGAATACCAGACGTTTGGTGGCATCGGTGGTGTACTGACTGTTCGGATAGCCGCGCACCAGTTTGGAAAAGTCACTAAACGCAGCTCGTGCATGTTGAGGATCGCGATCGCTACGGTCAACGCCAAAGAACCCTTGCAGCGCACTGTCATCCAGCGCCATATTGGTCAGGCCACGCATGTACATGACATAATCGATATTCGGATGGGTCGGGTTAAGGCGAATAAAACGATCGATGGCAGCCTGTGCTAACGGCAAATCGGCGTTTTTATAGTAGGCGTAGATGAGATCCAGCTGCACCTGCTGCGAATACGGACCAAACGGATAGCGATTATCTAACGCTTCCAGTTGCGTTATTGCCTGTCTCCAGTTACCGTCCTGCAGCTTTTGTTGTGCAGTCGCGTAAATTTCATTTGGCGGATTATCAGGTACTTCTTCCTTTGACCCCGAGCAACCCGCCAAAAACAGGCTTAGTGTGGCGGCTGCCACCAGATATTTCATGCGCGTCATGACGTTTTGACTTTCCTCAAAATGTAATACGGGAGATTCTCTGTTCCTGCTCCCGGTTAAGACCAGCTACAATAGCACACTATATTAAACGGCAAAGCCGTAAAACCCCAACGATAAACGAAGAAGCAGTATATATGGCACAACGAGTACAGCTCACTGCAACGGTGTCCGAAAACCAACTCGGTCAACGCTTAGATCAGGCTTTGGCCGAAATGTTCCCGGATTATTCACGTTCGCGAATAAAAGAATGGATCCTCGACCAGCGCGTGCTGGTTAACGGCAAAGTTTGTGATAAGCCGAAAGAAAAAGTATTGGGTGGCGAGCAGGTGGCCATCAACGCTGAGATTGAAGAAGAAGCGCGTTTTGAACCGCAGGATATCCCGTTGGATATCGTCTATGAAGATGAAGATATCATCGTCATTAATAAACCACGCGACCTGGTTGTACATCCTGGCGCGGGTAACCCGGATGGCACGGTACTGAATGCGTTGCTTCATTATTATCCGCCCATTGCCGATGTACCGCGTGCGGGCATCGTCCATCGTCTGGATAAAGACACCACCGGCCTGATGGTTGTGGCAAAAACCGTTCCGGCTCAGACGCGTTTAGTCGAATCTTTGCAACGGCGTGAAATTACTCGTGAGTATGAAGCGGTGGCAATTGGTCATATGACCGCTGGCGGTACAGTAGATGAACCAATCAGCCGCCACCCGACCAAACGTACTCACATGGCGGTGCATCCGATGGGTAAACCGGCGGTCACTCACTATCGCATCATGGAACACTTCCGTGTGCACACGCGTCTGCGGTTGCGTCTGGAAACCGGACGTACGCACCAGATCCGCGTGCATATGGCCCATATCACTCATCCGCTGGTGGGCGATCCGGTTTATGGCGGCCGTCCGCGTCCGCCAAAAGGTGCTTCGGAAGCGTTTATCTCCACGCTGCGTAAGTTTGACCGCCAGGCGCTTCATGCAACCATGCTGCGTCTTTATCACCCGATCTCCGGCATCGAAATGGAATGGCATGCGCCTATTCCACAAGATATGGTGGAGCTGATTGAGGTGATGCGCGCCGATTTCGAAGAGCATAAGGATGAAGTGGACTGGTTATGAGTAAGCTGATTGTCCCGCAGTGGCCGCTGCCAAAAGGTGTTGCGGCCTGTAGCTCTACCCGTATCGGCGGCGTGAGCTTGCCGCCGTATGACTCGCTCAACCTCGGTGCCCATTGTGGCGATAACCCGGATTACGTCGAGGAAAATCGTAAGCGACTTTTTGCTGCGGGCAATTTGCCTTCAAAACCGGTCTGGCTTGAGCAGGTACACGGCAAAGATGTGCTTAAGCTTACTGGCGAACCTTATGCCTCAAAACGAGCAGATGCCTCTTATAGCAACACGCCGGGCACGGTTTGCGCTGTGATGACTGCCGACTGCCTCCCCGTGCTGTTTTGCAATCGAGCGGGAACGGAAGTCGCCGCCGCTCATGCTGGCTGGCGTGGACTGTGCGCAGGCGTGCTGGAAGAGACGGTTTCCTGTTTTGCTGATAATCCCGAAAACATTCTCGCCTGGTTAGGGCCGGCAATTGGTCCACGCGCGTTTGAAGTGGGAGCGGAGGTTCGCGAGGCGTTTATGGCAGTAGACGCCAAAGCGAGTGCAGCTTTCATTCAGCATGGAGATAAATATCTGGCGGATATTTATCAGCTTGCCCGGCAGCGTCTGGCGAACGTTGGTGTTGAGCAAATTTTCGGCGGCGACCGTTGTACATATACGGAAAATGAGACATTCTTCTCTTATCGTCGCGACAAGACCACCGGTCGTATGGCAAGTTTCATTTGGCTGATATAACCTAAAGAATCAAGACGATCCGGTACGCGTGATTTTCTTTTCACATTAATCTGGTCAATAACCTTGAATAATTGAGGGATGACCTCATTTAATCTCCAGTAGCAACTTTGATCCGTTATGGGAGGAGTTATGCGTCTGGATCGTCTTACTAATAAATTCCAGCTTGCTCTTGCCGATGCCCAATCACTTGCACTCGGGCACGACAACCAATTCATCGAACCACTTCATTTAATGAGCGCCCTGCTGAATCAGGAAGGGGGTTCAGTTAGTCCTTTATTAACATCCGCTGGCATTAATGCTGGCCAGTTGCGCACAGATATCAATCAGGCATTAAATCGTTTACCACAGGTTGAAGGTACTGGTGGTGATGTCCAGCCATCACAGGATCTGGTGCGCGTTCTTAATCTTTGCGACAAGCTGGCGCAAAAACGTGGTGATAACTTTATCTCGTCAGAACTGTTCGTTCTGGCGGCACTTGAGTCTCGCGGCACGCTGGCCGACATCCTGAAAGCAGCAGGGGCGACCACCGCCAACATTACTCAAGCGATTGAACAAATGCGTGGAGGTGAAAGCGTGAACGATCAAGGAGCTGAAGACCAACGTCAGGCTTTGAAAAAATACACCATCGACCTCACCGAACGAGCCGAACAAGGCAAACTCGATCCGGTGATTGGCCGTGATGAAGAAATTCGCCGTACCATTCAGGTACTGCAACGTCGTACTAAAAATAACCCGGTGCTGATTGGTGAACCAGGCGTTGGTAAAACAGCCATCGTTGAAGGTCTGGCTCAGCGTATTATCAATGGCGAGGTACCGGAAGGGCTGAAAGGCCGCCGCGTACTGGCGCTGGATATGGGCGCGCTGGTGGCCGGGGCGAAATATCGCGGTGAGTTTGAAGAACGTTTAAAAGGCGTGCTTAACGATCTCGCCAAACAGGAAGGCAACGTCATCCTGTTTATCGACGAATTACATACCATGGTCGGTGCGGGTAAAGCCGATGGCGCAATGGACGCCGGCAACATGCTGAAACCGGCGCTGGCGCGTGGTGAATTGCACTGCGTAGGTGCCACGACACTGGACGAATATCGCCAGTACATCGAAAAAGATGCTGCGCTGGAACGTCGTTTCCAGAAAGTGTTTGTTGCCGAGCCTTCTGTTGAAGACACCATTGCTATTCTGCGTGGCCTGAAAGAACGTTACGAACTGCACCACCATGTGCAAATTACTGACCCGGCAATTGTTGCAGCTGCGACGTTGTCTCATCGCTACATTGCTGACCGTCAGCTGCCGGATAAAGCCATCGACCTGATCGATGAAGCAGCATCCAGCATTCGTATGCAGATTGACTCAAAACCGGAAGAACTCGACCGACTCGATCGTCGTATCATCCAGCTCAAACTGGAACAACAGGCGCTAATGAAAGAGTCTGATGAAGCCAGTAAAAAACGCCTGGATATGCTCAACGAAGAACTGAGCGACAAAGAACGTCAGTACTCCGAGTTAGAAGAAGAGTGGAAAGCTGAGAAAGCGTCGCTTTCTGGTACGCAGACCATTAAAGCGGAACTGGAACAGGCGAAAATCGCCATTGAACAGGCTCGCCGTGTGGGTGATCTGGCGCGGATGTCTGAACTGCAATACGGCAAAATTCCAGAACTGGAAAAGCAACTGGAAGCCGCAACGCAGCTCGAAGGCAAAACTATGCGTCTCTTGCGTAATAAAGTGACCGACGCCGAAATTGCTGAAGTGCTGGCGCGTTGGACGGGGATTCCGGTTTCTCGCATGATGGAAAGCGAGCGCGAAAAACTGCTGCGTATGGAGCAAGAGCTGCACCATCGCGTTATTGGTCAGAACGAAGCGGTTGATGCGGTATCTAACGCTATTCGTCGTAGCCGTGCGGGGCTTGCTGACCCGAATCGCCCGATTGGTTCATTCCTGTTCCTCGGCCCAACGGGTGTGGGGAAAACTGAGCTTTGTAAGGCGCTGGCGAACTTTATGTTTGATAGCGACGAGGCGATGGTCCGTATCGATATGTCCGAGTTTATGGAGAAACACTCGGTGTCTCGTCTGGTTGGTGCGCCTCCGGGATATGTCGGTTATGAAGAAGGTGGCTACCTGACCGAAGCGGTGCGTCGTCGTCCGTATTCCGTCATCCTGCTGGATGAAGTGGAAAAAGCGCATCCGGATGTCTTCAACATTCTGTTGCAGGTACTGGATGATGGGCGTCTGACTGACGGGCAGGGGAGAACGGTCGACTTCCGTAATACGGTTGTCATTATGACCTCTAACCTCGGTTCCGATTTGATTCAGGAACGCTTCGGTGAACTGGATTATGCGCACATGAAAGAGCTGGTACTCGGTGTGGTAAGCCATAACTTCCGTCCGGAATTCATTAACCGTATCGATGAAGTGGTGGTCTTCCATCCGCTGGGTGAACAGCACATTGCGTCGATTGCGCAGATTCAGTTGAAACGTCTGTACAAACGTCTGGAAGAACGTGGTTATGAAATCCACATTTCTGACGAGGCGCTGAAACTGCTGAGCGAGAACGGTTACGATCCGGTCTATGGTGCACGTCCTCTGAAACGTGCTATCCAGCAGCAGATCGAAAACCCGCTGGCACAGCAAATACTGTCTGGTGAATTGGTTCCGGGTAAAGTTATTCGCCTGGAAGTTAATGAAGACAGGATTGTCGCCGTTCAGTAATGATAAAACGAGTCCTTCGGGGCTCGTTTTTGTCTATAAATTAGACGGAAAAGACTATATTCAAGATGTTTTGCCTGAAAAATGAGCGAACGATAAAGTTTTTATATTTTTCGCTTGTCAGGCCGGAATAACTCCCTATAATGCGCCACCACTGACACGGAACAACGGCAAACACGCCGCCGGGTCAGCG
>NZ_PTRU01000045.1:0-25258 GCF_002965245.1 Escherichia sp. MOD1-EC6021
ATTTGATGGTGTTTTTTTTGAAGAATGGAGGGAAAAATACTTGATAATAGGTCAGTTCTGACCTATTATAAACACATCGGGAGGGGATGGTCCCCAACCACCAAAGCCGCTCAGCGGCAGGAGATAAAAATGAAAACATTAACTTTTAATAACGGCACTGTTTCTGTTGGCGATGTGTTTGTATCTTCCTGGGGATATGAGCAAACGAACGTTAATTTCTATCAGGTTATTTCTGTTCATGGCAAAAAAACCGTAACTGTCCAGGAGATTCGCGCTTCAGTTCATCGGACTCATTCAATGAGCGGATATAAGACCCCATTACTCAATGATTTCTGTGGTGAGCCATTAAAACGGCGAGTGCGTGATTATTACAGTACGCCAGCAATTGAAATTGAGTCATTCGAAACAGCATATAAAGGATCACCGGAAGAAAAACACGAGTTCACATCATACTACTAAGAAAATAGTTGCAGGGGGTATCCCCTGCAACCATGTTAAATTGTTAATAGTGAATACAGGGGCTTAATCGCCCCTTTTTTTATCTGGTGCGCAGTAAAACTCCGTCCTTCAAGGCGTGGAGAATGCCAGGCGAATGCAGCAATGTAATGTTGCGCCCGTAGCTCGCTGACGCTCACACGCGCAGTACAGCGCCCCGCCCTGCTGCAATGCACCAGGACGGCGTAAACTCGCTGGCGCTCGCGCTAACTGCGGCATTCTGCGGCGCAAATCAGCATTATCATGGCCTGTTGGTCTGTCCTGGCTTTGCAGGGCGAAGGGATGGCCCTGTGCATCCTGGTATGTTCGTCAGCGGCTGCGCCGCGCTTCGGGGCGATGTGGCCCCGCTGCTCCCTGGTATTTTCTTTCGCCCCTTCTATGCCCTGCCGGGCATTGCATGAATGTAAATATTTGTATTTAACGATATTTATTTTAAAGAAAGGAGGAAAAAATACTTGATAATAGGTCAGTTCTGACCTATTATAAACACATCGAGAGGGGATGGTCCCCAATCACCAAAGCCGCTCAGCGGCAGGAGCTTAAAAATGGAAAACCACGCCAAATTTGTTGCTACTGAAATTCTTAATCAGCTTGGTGGAAACCGCTTTATTGCTATGACAGGCGCAAAGAACTTTGCCTGTTTTGATGAAAATGGTGAGTCTGGTCTTTGCTTTCGTTTACCTTCAAATTTTGCAATGAAGGGAATTAATTTGGTTAAAATCAAATTAACCTTCTCTGATACATACCTGGTGACATTTTCCCGTGTCCGTGGAGCTACAGTAAAAGAAATATCAAAATTTGATAATATTTATTGTGATCAGCTTGAATGTTTATTTAATGAACAAACCGGACTTGCAACCAGATTGTAATTTTTAATATGGGGGGATTCCCCCCATATCAGGAGGATAAATGAAAGTTCTTATTGGTAATATAAATATTGATAATTATCATATGCTGTCTGCATTAGCTGGGATTGCGGGATTTGACAGGAGCATTGAGTTTACATGTGAAATATCAGCAAGTATCGAAATTATGGAGGATGATTTCGTAAATAAAGCTGGTATATTAAAGATGTTAGATGAATTTATTGAAAATGATTTTTCAATAAAGCTCGTCTAGAAAATACTTGATAATAGGTCATTTGTGACCTATTATTAATGCATTGAGAGGGGATGGTCCCCAATCGCCAAAGCCGCTCAGCGGCAGGAGTTAAACATGAAACAATCTACTTTTCCTGCTATCGTCTCTACAACTGGTCATGTGTTTTCTGTTGTGCGCGTGACGCTTTGCACAATTTGCCTTAAACATGAAAAAACAGGCGAGGCTTATGTCGTCATTTTTACAGACTGCCATAATATCCGTGATTATAAAAAAGGCGTTGTTCCGGTTCTTGGGGAGCTTTATCAGGAAGATGTCGATTTGATTACCGGAAAAAGTTAAAAGAAAGGGGCTATATGCCCCTTTACTGTTAAAAGGGGAGACTATCTCAATATGAAGATAAGAAAAGGTGACAGACAATATTATCTGAATAAAGAAGGTGATACGTTTCATCTGGTGAAGCGAGTAAAAACTTTTTCTAAGTCTGCGACTTTAGGAAAAACGAAAGCAACGGTGAAAACTGTTGCCGATCTTGTTTTTCATGAGAAGGCATTCGACACTATCGACTTTGCCAGCGACGGATTAAGAGAGAATGATAAAGAAATTGTTTCTATGATGATTCAGGAAATGAGTGAGGGAAAAAATGCCAAATGAAAACACACCAGAAAACATTAAACGTCTGCGGCAAAAAATTGGCCTGACACAGAAAGAATGTGCCGAAATATTTAGCATGAGTCCGCGTACCTGGCGTCGCAAAGAAGAACCTGTCGGAACTGCAAGCGGTACAGCACTTACACCAGTAGAGTTTAAATTTCTTCTGCTTTTAGCTGGAGAACACCCTGATTATGTACTTTGTAAAAGGAATAAAAAGAATTCTGATTCTGGAAGTAATTAAGGAATATTAAGATGAAAATAGAATTAACGTATGACGAAATCACGGAATAAGCTACAAAAACCATAACTGAATTTATGGCTGGACTTAATAGCCCCAGTTGCATTGAACAATGAGCAATTGCGCCCGTAGCTCGCTGACGCTCACACGCGCAGTACAGCGCCCCGCCCTGCTGCAATGCACCAGGACGGCGTAAACTCGCTGGCGCTCGCGCTAACTGCGGCATTCTGCGGCGCAAATCAGCATTATCATGGCCTGTTGGTCTGTCCTGGCTTTGCAGGGCGAAGGGATGGCCCTGTGCATCCTGGTATGTTCGTCAGCGGCTGCGCCGCGCTTCGGGGCGATGTGGCCCCGCTGCTCCCTGGTATTTTCTTTCGCCCCTTCCATGCCCTGTCGGGCATCACATGAATGTAACTATATGTATTTGATGGTGTTTTTTTTGAAGAATGGAGGGAAAAATACTTGATAATAGGTCAGTTCTGACCTATTATAAACACATTGGGAGGGGATGGTCCCCAACCACCAAAGCCGCTCAGCGGCAGGAGCATGAAAATGCATTTCACAACTTTTCTAAAAAAACATTTCGATATAGAAAAAGTCGTTGGTACTTCTGATTCTGGAAATGATACCGAATCTATTTATGTTTATGAAAAAGGAAATGATTGCGAACCGTTGTTTATTCTGCATGAATCCTGGCTAAATGCAGAAATTAAAAAGTGTGGGGTATGGACTATTGGCAATATATATTCCACATTGGAACACGGAAAAGAATATTCTGAACAGGAACTAATAAAAATGATTAAGGAGGGTAAAGTAATCAGCAAATATTAATTTGGGGTTGGTAACAGGCTGTGGGGCAGCCTGTTACCAAATGACAGATCATCTTTGGAGATTCTCAAATGTCAGTATGTGAAATGATAGAGCTTGCAAACCGCATTGTAAATGGGGAACCTGTAAAAACACCCGCGATAGAAGCATGGATTATTAGCGAAATCATTTGGTGGGCGCATAACCGGGATAATGCTTTAGTTTGAGTCATATATGGGGAGAGTGTCATGCTCTCCCTTTCTTATTGTGTAGCGCGTTGTATTACATAGTTAGCTTTACGTTGTAAAGATTTTATTGTCTTTACAGTGTGGTGCGTTTTCCGGCGGTTGCGCTGCGCTTAGGGGTATGTGGCTTCGATGATCCAGGGTATTTCGACGTAATGCGTTGTATTACGATGTATACTCTTTAATTGCTTGCAATCTCTTTTCACGTTCGTTGCTTTGTTGGGCCTTTTCCAGTTGGCTGTATATGTACTCTTCATCTTTACCCGTGAGTATTGAGCCGGAGAGCAGACGATTAATAACTATACGTTTAATTTCTGGGTAATCTTTGGTTTTATCGAGTATGGACAATATGTGGTCACTGCTAAGAATTATCCCACTCCATGAGTCTAAATAGCTCTTAAAAATCACAATCATAAACACACCGAAAAGCATTATGATGATTGTTACCACATTAATGCTAAACGTTGATATAAAGGTATACGCGGCCACACCAATTATTGCTAAACAGAGACATAAATAAATGAAACCGATTTTGTTGCGTTGCTTTTTTTCTGCACGATCATGATCATCTATGATTTCCAGTATCTTTTCTGGGATTAGTTGAGTCATTTTCTTTCCTTATTTGGGACACGGAGTGTTTAATTACATAGCTTTACATTGTAAATCTATGTTTGTCTTTACAATGTAAATGATGAGATGTGCAGTTAAAAGTGTCAATCAGATATCATATAGTAAAATACTATATTATTTTCTATGTATCACATACACAGCGATAAAACTGGATAAGTGACTTACACTGTAAAGATTGAGCTGTCTTTACAGTGTGGTTCATAAGTCATACGAATGAAATAATTTGCCTTTGTGTGTATGCGTGTGTATAATTATCCTCAGGTTAGGGAGGACATATGAAATCTGCTGACCTGTTGAAAGAACTGATAGCTGCTGGTTGCGAGTTGAAACGGCATAAGGCAAGCAGTCACCAGATATGGTGGTCGCCAATAACAGGAAAAACTTTTCCTGTTCCTCATCCTAAAAAGGACTTGCCGCTAGGTACTGTCAGATCGATCAAAAAAATGGCGGGGATTTAATCCCCGCCGACTTTGGAGGTAGCCATGTTCTTTTCTGTTGGTGTCGAAACACCGAAAGATGATCATACAGCATACGGTATCACCGTTCCGGTTTTTGATTGCTTTGATTTTGGATGTGTTTCTGCTGCTGATTCTCAGGCAGAAATACCCGCAATGGCGCGTGAAGCGATATTGGCAATCGTGGAAGAGATGGTAATAAGCGGTGCTCATTCTGTTGATGATATTCATGATGAAGGGTGTTTGACTTATTCCGCCAACCCAAATTATAACCACTGTGATAGCTGGTTTGTAATTGATGTTGATTTGTCAGAAATTGAGGGCAAACAACAACGTATTAATATTTCATTGCCTGATGTATTGATTCGTCGTATTGATGGATATGTGAGAGAAAGTGGTGGCGTATACAAAGATCGTAGCCATTTTCTGGCTCAGGCGGCACGTCATGAACTTGCATATAAATAAAACTATCCCCGCGTTGTGCGGGGATTTTTTTTGATAGCTAACCGCTCGCCGCAGTCCAGCGACCGAGCATAGCGAGCGAGCGACGAGGAAGCGGAAGATCCACCGTTGCCAGGAGAAAAGCAGGTACGCACTATGCGTTCTGCCCTAGTGATGCTTTCACAAACCACGCAGCCTGAACTATTACGCCATGAATCCAGCGCAAATTGGCATCACGATTTTCTTTTTTCATTTTTTCGCCACTTAAAGCCTTGCTTACGTGACTTTTTACCAGATTTTCGTGTAATTCTTTTGCTTCTTCAATTGTGAAACCACCAGGCAAATTTGGCGCTTCTGCTTCCAGCGATGCCAGTGCGATTTCATAAGCCCGACGCTCAATATTGTCTCGGACGTCCAGGCTGCCTATACGCTCTTTGATTTCTTTAATCAGTTCTTTGTCGGTGAACGTTGTCATGTGTTAGTCCTCATCCACTTCAACGCCATCTTTCAGCGTGATGCCGTGCCAATCATCAGCCCAACTGGTTAGCCCTGGCGCATCAATGCTAGGTATATAGACGCTTGCAGTGTGGTAGCCCTTATCGTTATCAATGCTGGCAACGTGCTCGCCGTTGTATGCGCTCAGCGTGTCCAGGACGCTATAAAACTTTCCTCCGGCTGCCCTGAAATCCTTTACAGCCTTCACAAGGCGATTCCACGCTTTTTCCTGTTCTGGCGTCAGGTCGATTAATTCCTGCAAAGTTGCCATATCACTCTCCTTTGATGCGAATGCCAGTGGTACTCATTCTCCTGATTTCCCAAAGCACACGAGGAACACCACCGTTTCCGACCGGATCGCGTTTACTCCGCAGGGCGACGCTTGATTCCGCCCAGCTTTTTCTTGGAGGAAGCTCTTTCACACGAACAAAACCAGCTGCGCGAAGAGATGCTCCTGATTCATCTGCCTGGGTGTACGTAATACAACGTTGATAACCCATAGCTTTTGCTGCCCGCCAGACAGCACCATAAAGCGCGCTGTTAGCGTTGCGTTCTCCTGTGGTACATGTGCGATTTACTTCAAGTGTTAATCCATCGTCCAAATGTCGTGCAACAGGTCTACCAGCTGTCGCCACACCTATCAATTCTCCGGCATCATTTCTCAGACCAATGCTGAATTTATGCCCAACAGGTGGTTTATTGTGTCGGTGATGTCTGGATATAAACGCCTTCGCAACACGAAGAGTAACCGGTGAAATTTGCATTCTCACTCTCCTTTGATGCCAATGTTTACAGCCTGGCAAGCCTCTTTGAGCACCCAGTCAACAGCGTCTTTCCATGCTCCGGTTTCGGCTGGCGGATTCTCACTCTTTACCAGTTCATAGAAACGCACTGCGTTTACTAGTCCTCTTGGTACTGTTGGTGCTGCTATTGCAGGTGGTAAGTTGTAGAGTTCCTGAATTTCATAGTTCGGCCTGTCGTTGCAGTCTTCTTTTGTCGGTACGTATTTCCAGTCACCAACCCACGTTTTACCCTGAGAGTCCGTAACGTCTTTTTTCACGTAACGATACCTCCATGCAACAACCCCGGCTTCCAGCGATGCCAGAGCAATTTCATAAGCCCGGCGCTCAATATTGTCTCGCACGTCCAGGCTGCCAATTCGCTCTCTGATTTCTTTAATTAGTTCTTTGTCCTCGTCGGTAAAAGTGGTCATTAGGGACTCCTTTTCATATTTATGGCTTTCTTGAATCAATTTCTTCTAGTTTGAGTTTTATATTTTGCTGGTCTGATTTTGGTAATTTCCTCATGCTCTCTTCAGTTATTTTTTTCATATCAAGAAAAGCTCTTGCATAGAAGCGCAGGCTTGCCTCTTTTTCATGTTGTGCAACATACCAGGTTGCGCCAGAAAATGCCGCAGACAGGCATAATGTGCACAAGGCACAAATTGCAATGGCTGTTCTTGTACTGAAGGGCTTTACAGCCTTAGATAATGACTTCAACTTTTCTTCATATAATTTGTTGTTTTTTTCCTGGTTGCGTTTAATTCCAGATATGAGTTCAATAATATCATCTGTTAATTTTTCTTTTACCTCAACACTTGTTTCTTTTAGATCGTTTTTTCCCTCTTCTACTTTTTCTTTTATTTCATTATCCAGATCGCCGCACGTCTCAACGATATTCTTGAATCTTTGAATATAGTCATTTTCTACAGATGAAACAACCTGTCTGAAGCCCTCAGACAGGGCTGTGAAGTTAGCTTGTAACTCATTGCTGAATTTTTCCTGTATCTTTTGGTTCAGAAAAATTAATGAAATAACCGGATCATCTTTTGATATTTTATGCCCTGTCTCCTTGAATACATCAACAATAAAATTATCAATATCTTCACTGGAAACAGCCTTTTCAGGCTGTTTTAATTCTGGCTGATTAACTGTACTCATATTATTCACCGTGTTCATCGTCATAGATGCTATCTAATTGTTTGTAAATGTCATTGAAGACTCGTTTTAATCTTGACTTAGCCATTAATCCAAAATGGTCGGATTCAATAGCTTCTTTCAGTGTTAGTGATTTTTCTGTTAGTTCTTTGATGTCAGAGGCAAAGGCATCACTTTTTCTGTCCTGAATAACCACAACGCCAGCGATTACATCCTTGTTTTTTTCAATGAATTTAGTTTCTATTAATGGGATATTTTCAAGTGCTGGAATACCCTGAAATTCATTTATCCAGACAATAAGTTTTACCTTACTTCCTTTAACCAGTTCTTTCAGTTCTTCAAATCCCTGCAAGGTATCCGCAAGAGCTTGTCCACCAACGATAACAGTATGGATATAAACGTCTTGTTCTACATCTTCAAACATGTCCATAACACAGTTATCATTGAAATACTGAATTAACGGTAAAAATGTAGATGCGCCATTGTCAATAACAAAGGTATTCTGACTATTGGTCAGCATTGATTCGAACATTGGATCGAATTTGGATTGTATTACTTTGCTGTTTTCAGTGATTTGTATCAAATCTGCATTTAATCTTTTTACTTTTACCGTAGTTGTATTAACCGGGTCTGTGTCACCGACTACGATATTATCCATGTGATTTTCATCAATAAAGTATTGTGCCAGTATTGCGGTCGCAAATGATTTTCCAACACCACCTTTACCCTGAAGGATGAAATTGATTGAGTTTTTCATTTATAATGCTCCTTTACTTAAAGATATTTGTTTATGAATTTTTCATTCGTAGCACTTGGATCGTGCTCTATTTCTTTTTTGCTCTCACTAATGTTTGAAAAAAAACCTTTTACCCCCCCTCTCGGTTCATCGTCTTTAGCTTCATTCTGATCAATTACATCTATGGTTTTTGCCTGTTCTTTTGGTTCAGAGCATTTTTGTCTTTTTTTAGCCCTCTCTGTCATGTTTATATAAGTCTTTTGGGCTAGTTCTGTCTTGGTGTTGTTGTTTATGTAATCAGCTATTTGCTCCCATGTATAATATTTCTTTGCTTCAAGTATATTTTGCAAATACATATTGAAGACAGCTTGTTTTGATTTCGATTTTGTTTCGTTTATAGCCTCGCATATTGGAGATAATAAACTCTCGATCTTTTTCATTTGTTACATTTCCTCTCTCTCTCGCTACCTCCTACATTGGCATAATACCTTATTTAAAGCAATTTGCTCGCCGTTTGTGTGGGTGATTATGTGGGTTGTTTTGTGGGTTGTCAATGGGGTTGTGGTCTTTTTTGTGGGTTAAAGTGTAGGTGATTGTGTGGGTTGTGTGTTTTGAGTTGTGGGTGATTATGTGAGTCATTGTGTGGGCTGTATGCACGGTATTTTTTGTTCTTCTAAAACACAGGCACGATACCGATTGTACACAAGACCGTTCCGGTCATGTTACAATCGTGTGCCAAAGGGGGATGCCCCTTTGAAACCCCGAACGACGCAGCCGTTCTTATGCGGTTCTACGAACCTTGAGGACATATGAAGAAAAAAACCAACAAAAACGTTCATGTAACATTCAGACTTACCGAAGAAGAATATGCTCCGTTCGATAGGGCTATAAAAGAGCTTAATATTAGTAAGTCAGAATTTTTCAGGCTGCTTACTATTGGTAAAATAAACACATATGCATCTGATAAACGTAACATCCCAGAATACAAACGTTGTCTTTCTCAGTTGAGTTGGGCAGGAAACAACATAAATCAAATAGCGCACCGATTAAATTCAGATCATTTAAAAGGTATTATATCAGAATCGCTTTATAAAAAGGTTTTAAATGGACTAATCGGTATTCGTGATCGCCTTCAGGAGATAGCTAAATGATTGTCAGATACGGTGGTGGTAATGATGGTATCGTTGATTATCTGATAAATGGTCGCAAAGCAGAACGCCAGTACACGCGTGATGAACTTGATCATCGTGTCGTTCTTGATGGTGATTTACAGACTACAGATAAGATTATTGATTCTATTGAAAACAAAAGTCAGGAACGTTATTTGCACATTACTCTGTCTTTTCATGAAAGTCATGTGTCGAATGAAGTGTTAAAGGCTATTGTTGATGATTATAAAAAGTTATTGATGAATGCTTATCATCCTGATGAATACTCTTTCTATGCGGAAGCTCATTTGCCTAAAATTCGTCATATCCAGGATAATAGCACCGGAGAACTTGTTGAAAGAAAACCACATATTCATATTGTAATTCCTAAAGTAAATTTGATTACTGAAAAGTTCCTAAATCCAGTGGGAGATGTTACCAAAGGGCATACAATTGAACAGCTTGATGCTATACAGGAATTTATTAATAATAAATATAATCTTGATAGCCCTAAAGACTATCCGCGTAAAGATGCGGATTACGGAAAAATTATAAGTAGAGTTAAGGGAGATCTTTACAAAGAGCATCACTCTGAATTGAAAGGTGAGTTGCTTTCGCGTATAGAGAACGAGAAAATTGAAAATTACTCTGTATTCAAAGATATTGTTGCAGAGTATGGTGAACTTCGTATAAGAAATGCTGGTAAAACCAATGAGTATCTGGCTGTAAAATTGCCGGGAGATAAAAAATACACAAACTTAAAAAGTCCTCTTTTTCGTCAGAATTACATTGAGACAAGGACATTAACACTTGAGAAACCAACACACAAAGAGATAGAAAAGAGACTTAATACCTGGTTAAATAAAACAAGCTATGAGATTAAGCATATTTTTAACCAGGCGGAGAAAACAAGGGAACTTTACAAGACATTAAGCCCTTCACAACAAATTGATTTCCTGCAAGAGAGGATAAAAGAATATGACTCAAGAGAAAAACTTAACGAAAGAAATTCTCAGCAAACGTCAGGACGAGCGGGAGGTTACAAGTCGTGTCCTAAAAAGTTTGCCAGAATCCGTCAATCTGAAGCAACAGTCGGATTGTCACGTATGCCCCAACGCGGTATGGTTTACGGAATCAATGGATTCACAAGACCCGACTCTGTCAGTGTATTGTCAGATATTTCGCAGCGTGATCTGGCAGAGCAATTATCGCAAAGAGAACATCCTGGTCAGGATGTGCGACGGGATTATGATAGACAATTCACAGAGTCAGGAATAAAAAGTCTTGAACGCTCTTCTTTTTTGTGTGAAACGATGTTTCAGACTCTGAATGAGGCGGCAGAGAAAAACGAAATTGCAACGATGGCAGAAATTCGCAGAAATATTGATCCTGTCAGGTTTCTGTCTTCTGCCGCCGAGCGTTTTAATATTATTCCAGCGCAGCATAAAATCAGAACAGCAAAGGACGGTTCCCCCCGGTTTTCTGTGGGGAATCGTAATATGAACGCATCTGATTTTCTGACAAAGCATATTAATCTTGCCTGGAAAGATGCGAAATCCTTTCTGCTTGAAGTTTATTCACAGCAGTTAGAAAACACGCCATATACGCGCTATCCAACCTACAGACGCCTTACGTATCATGAAGCCCGTGAGCGTCTTAACTCACTGAATTTATCGGAAAAAACATTACGAAATACTATCAGGTTTGAGCGTGGCAAGCTGTATAATGATCTGCGAGAGATGAGACGCGAGTTGAAGTTAATACCACGTGAACAGCGTGATATTGCCGTGGGTGTGATTGTTTACAAAAAACTAACCACACTTGAGCGTCTTTCTGAACTCGACACAGAGGGGCGACACATTATTCGTCAATATCATGCTGACTGGCATAAGGATAAAGATGAAATGAAAGCCCTTGAACGTCTCAAAAGCTATCTCAACTTCGATGAAATCAACGCCATTTCTGCTGACGAACCCGAACTTTCGCTTCAGAAAGCGGTGGATTCCCAGCGCCGCTTAGAAGAGGCGAAAAAGGTTAACACCAAACTAAAAGATCTTGTGATGGATAAGCAGGATTCCAGGATTGTTTATCGCGATCAGGAATCGGAAAAGCCTGTCTTTACCGACAAAGGGAACTTTGTCGTTGCGGGTAAAAATCCCTCAAAAGAAGAGATCGGAATAATGCTTGAGTATTCCAGGGAAAAGTTTGGTGGTGTACTCAAACTTACCGGCTCTGAAGATTTCAAAAAAATGTGCGCTGAAGTTGCCGCAGAGCAGGACATGAAGATTATTTTACGCCCGGAGCAGTATCAACAGATGATGCTGGAATTAAAAGCAGAACTTCAGGGTAATAAGTTTGAGCAGGTGGAAACACAGGAAAATAGCCAGGAGTCCGAATCCAGAATAGAGAAAGGTGATGCATTGAAGGAACAGGCCACCGAACAGGCGCAGGCTACAGAACAGGCACAGGCCACAGAACAGGCTCAGGCTACAGAACAGGCTCAGGCTACAGAACAGGCTCAGGCTACAGAGCAGGCGCAGGCCACAGAGCAAGCACAGGTCGCAGAGCAGGCCACATCTTCATATGATCCTGGTGTTATTACCAGGGCAAATACCCTGGATTCACAGATGCTTAGTAAAGGCACAAATGGTGAATTTGGCTATTTGAAATCTCTGGATAGCGATGAAAATGAGATTTGGGAAGTGCTGGGGCATGTACCTGGAGACAGCGATGATATCTTTAGTGTTGCCAGTTTTGATAATGAAAACGATGCAAAAGAATTTTGCAATATTGTTAATGAATTAGGAATTGACAGAACACAGGCTTTGATTCAGGAGCAGCTTACTTCTCAACACGATCAGGCTACCGCGCAGGAGCATAATAAACAGGAAATTTACTGTGTAAACTTTAGTCACCTCCATGATGAGAATGAGGGTGTTGTATTTCATTCTAAAGATGCTGCCATTGACTTTTATGAGGGAAACAAATCTTCTGCAATAGAAAAATATGAAAGCAATTATTTAAATGGTGATGGTTTTGAAACTATTGTGCTTATGTCTAAAACTGTCTCAACCGATGAATTATCCTCTTATCCAGAGGGGGGGATAGTAACGCTTGATAAGCCATTTGAAGTAATTGCCAATTCATATGAAGAATACCGTACTCCAGTGTATGCGGTTTCTTTCTCGAAGGATGAGTTTAGTGAAGATATTAAGACTTTTGATTCATTGCACGACGCATCTGAATATAAAAATAAGATGCTTCAGGAGCACGGGCTTAACCAGGATGATATCTTAATCACACCTGTAACAAGAGAAGAAATCGCCTTTAAAGGAATTAAGGACGCTGTTAATGACGCTAATATGGCAGTGATGGAACAGGCGGGGGATTCGTCCAGAGAATCACCAGAAGAGATACTCGCCAGTATTTCAGCTAACGAGCATATGATCTCCGGGCTTGAAAACTTCCTGGTTAAAGACCGTTCTCAGTTCAGTTCCTGCAATGGGGATATCGTTGTGGAGGCGGAAATTACCCGGGGGGAAGGTGGTCTTTATCACCTTGCGGTCGCTGGTAAGCATGGCTTAGAGCGTGGTGATGCAGTTGCCAGAGTGGATGTTACGGAGCAGCAATTTGCCGCGATCACTGGAAAAACACCTTCTGAAGTTTTAACGGGGGACCAAACATCGGCTCGTGTTCCGGTAATTACAGGTATCCATTTCAGTACAAGGGCTATTGAAAATGTGAATAAACTGGAACAACAGAAGGATTATGTCTATTTCTCAACACATGAAGGTCTGAATGCTGAAATAAAAGATTTCAGCTCTCTCAAGGATGCTATTGAGTGGGGCCGGGTTGAATGCGAGCTACATGATCTCAATAAGCGCGATACTGTCATTTATCGCGTCGAGTCTGAACATATTTCTCAGGGGATTGACGCTGTAATGAAAAATGCTGAACGCGTGGAGCGTCATGAAATTGAGAAAGCACAGGGACGGGATTGCACGCCGGAAGACGGCAAGATTCTTGAGGCAATTGATCGCTTTGAGGACAAGTTCAGAGGGGAAGGACTGAAGTTCGAAAGGGAGAAGGCCGAATCCGATTTGCTTAATCACGGATTCACTCGTGAAATGGCAGAAGATGCTCTTGGAAAACAATTTGTCCAGGCCAGAGAAGATCATCAGGAATCGCAGCAGCAGCGTGACGATTCACAGGACATGCACTAATTAAGAAAAAAGCCCGGTTTTCGGGCTTTTTAAGAAAAAAAGTCAACCCCAAACAGAAATAATAGCTACAAAAATGGACAGTAATAATGCAATAAAAGTAATGTTGAGCCATATGTTGGACGAGTCTTTTAAGACTAATATGGCTGTTAATGCCATTGCAATGAAACTAATGGTAATAATGGCTGCAAATAAATATTGTACAATGTTTTTTATTGTACCTGGTTGATCCCCAATTCTTTCTCTGTAATTTGCATCAACATTAGATATCCATTGAAGTAATAGAGCAATAAAACAGCCTACTCCGCAAAAGGTGAATTGCACAGACGTCGGGTTTGAATCAAACAACGAGATCGCTAAGTTATATAAGTATAACGCGCCTGAAATCACCCCGACAACTAAAATAGAGATTAGTATAATCCGAAGAACTAATGTATTGCTTTCCTTTAAGGAATATATTAAAGCCGCTTTTTCGTATTCTTTCATGATTTAATCCAGTCTATAAGTATAAGAACCAACAAAACTGTCAAGGGAAGTTCAAACCCATTGGTGTTCCAGCATCCACGTACTGAAAATTGCCAGGCCACTTGCAAAAAGAAACATGACTGTATCATGACGTGACCAGCGTTTTTTATTTTTACGGAGAAAATATACGCCAGCACATGCGGTTAATATTGATTCCGCAATCAAAAACCATCCTATAAGGGTACTGAACTGACCAAATGGGGGAGCAACACAGGCGATGTTATCCAGACAGGATTCATTTTGTGTGAGCATATGAAATCCCATCCAGAGTGATGATACTGGCAGAAACACGCCCACAGCCGGAATTATTAGTCTGGCGGAGAATATCCTTATCAGGAGTATCAATAGTGATAAGAACAGAAAAAGAGTGATCATGTGGAAAAACATTCACATCACCTATAACACTATTAAGATAGCCTGCCAGATATCCATTTCAGACAGGCTATATACAGGGTTCAATTCATTCTATGAAAGGTGTATAGGGATTGCTAATGTTTGTGTCGATCAAAAATCTAATATTAATAGATGAAAACTAATATACATATTTCCAGACGGATGGAGGGACTTTATCGTAGAGTTTATTCATTGTGAGTTCCGCAAGCCTGTGATCGGCGGCGGCATTAAACGACTCAAGCTCAGAAGGGGGGAGGCAGTTTTGGTTTTTTTCAATAATCTTTTCAAGTGTGTCGAGTGTTGAGCAACGTCTTAACTGAAAGAGCCAGTCTTGTTTTGTTTTCATTGTACAATTCCTGAAGAACATCCTTGCCCTATAATAGCTACAACGATGTTTGATTTCTACTGCTGGGTTTATTGACGGGAGAACGGGCAGAAGAAAAGCCGCTGCCGCGCCCCCGTTCTTATCGGAAGTAAATATTATAATTAGTAATTAAGACAAGAACGAAAAACAAAAGCGGAAACACATTTTTAATGGGGGGGACTGCGTTCGCCAGCCCCATTGTACTTACAAAACTGAAAGCAGCCAGTAATAGTGAAAACATACCGAAAAAACACGTCTCAATAACATTGCCCGTGGGAAAAGATATTCCGATAGATTTAGCCAGGGAAGACACTATTCCGAAAGAGTTAGCCACGGAAGACACGGTAGTTAAAACGACAAAGAAATTGTTAACAGGGAAAACAGAGTCGTTTCTGGCAATTGTGCTATCTTTATCCTTTTTTAAAATAATAAATTTCATTTATCCATCCCCCTAAAGCAACGTCTAATAATCTATGTTATGCGCATCAATGAGTGCACGTAGATGTTCTAACTCTTTCTCTTGCATCTGGCATAGATGATAGAGATTATCACATTTCGTGCGATATTCAGAGCATTCAGAAAGAAGACTGGCTGTTCTCAAATGTAACATCAGGATTATCACTAAAAAAACTAATACACTAACAGCGAAAAGCAACAAACCATTCACCATAAAATCTGTACTCTCCACGCCGAGAAACGAAACATGAGAATTATCATCAAAATAAACGGATATTTCAAAGGATAACGCCCTCCAGAGAAAAGGAGGGCTGTAGAATCATTTCTCGATGAGAAACTCATCAAGGGAACGACCTCCTGCCAGTGCTTCAGCAATCGGTTTTGGCGCTCGCCCACGACCAGACTTGGCTATTAACTGAAGCAATTCCTGACCTGAAAAGCCATTTCTGCTTTGCTTTCACTTCTTAGCCCTTGCCGGAAAACCCAGCTTCCCTGTTTTCTTATCCTCAAGGACAAGAACCGCATCATACGTTCCACCGCTTTTCTTTTTAAATCCCTTAATCAAATCGGTTTTTCCTGATTTAATAAGTTTTTCGGCCTGTGCCTGGGTGATTTTCTTGCCAGAAAACTCATTCCAGATTTTAAATTCACATCCTGTACAGGAATAGCTTTTTGGCCTGATAACAATCTGTTTACCACAGGAAGGGCAAGGAGAGGACAGGCGTTGTGACTGACCAGACGGCGCGCTGGGGGAAACTTTTATTTCAGCACTGTTCGCATTACTGATCATCGGTATCAGATCATTGTACAGTTCGTCAACGAACTGTTCGATGGTCATTTCTCCGTTTTCAATGAGTGTCTGTTTTTCCGCCCATAATGCCGTCATATCTGGATTAACAGCTATATCCGGCAGAGCATCAATAAGCGCATACCCGGTATCTGTCGGAATAAGTTTTCCTTTTTCCAGGGTGATATAGTTCCGTTTTTTCAGTGTTTCCAATATGGAAGCCCGCGTAGCTGGCGTACCAATACCGCCATGTTCGTCTTTTTTATCCCGATCTTTATCCTTCAGTAACTTTTTAATCACTGGATCAGTGACAAAATCTGCGACACGAACAAGCGCGGCAAGTAAAGTGGCTTCGGTGAATAATGGCGGTGGCGTTGTTTTCTTCTCATTCACAACCACTTCTTTTGTCGTCACTGTTTCTCCTGTGCGAATTTTACAGAGAAGATCAAAAGCGGAATCATCATTTTCGACTTCTGCTTCATCGTCCCCGGCATTTTCCACACCAAGAAACGCTTCAAATCCGCTGTCTGTAGTTTTCCTGGCACGGGCATAAAACGACTCATCACCACACTGAATGGCGACGGATACTTCCTGATATGCCTTTTCAGGCATGAACTGGACAAGATAGTGTTGTGCAATTGCCAGGTAAACGTTGCGTTCGTCGGTGCTCAGTGCGTTTACGTCCGGTACGCTAACGGTTGGGATGATGGCTGTATGCGCTGTTACTTTTGCGCTGTTAAATGCCTTGCTTTTACGTGTCGTATCAATATCCATTGGCTGATCAAACACCGACTTCAGGGCATCGATTATTTGTGGTGCTTCACTGAATTGTTCGTCTGAAAGATATGAACAATCTGAACGGTTGTAAGTAATTGCTTTGTATTTTTCGCGTAGCTGCTGTGTGATATCCAGCGTTTTTTGAGCAGTCATTTTGAATTTTTTGTTCATGTACTGCTGAAGTCGTACCAGGTTAAAGGGCAACGGTGCAGCCGTTTTTTTATCATCTGTTGCTGCCGCTTCAACTGTGGCTGGTTTTCCTGCAAGTGATGTTGCTGTTCCATTCGCCCAGGTTTTATCAAGCAATTTGCGGTCTGTCAGCGGTGCGAACTCACCAGGTTTCCAGTTCGCCCTGATAACATCAGCGCCGCGTTGAAAATGTCCGGTCATGGTGTAGTAGAAGCTGGATTTATGATTTTTATTGGCACGGGTGCGATTTACAATCAGGCCAAGCACGGGTGTCTGGACCCGTCCGACAGACAAAACACCTTTATAGCCTTTAGTTTTTGCCGGGATTGTGTAAGCACGCGTCATGGATAAACCGTATATCGCGTCGGCTACAGAACGCGCCAGAGCCTTGAGATAGAGTCCTCTGAAGTCACGGTTATTTTTGGGATTTGCCAGTGCCTTTTTCACTGCCGGAAGGGTGTTGTCGTTGATCAGAACGCGCTTAACGGGTTTTGTGTTGCCTGCATATTCCAGGACCTCATCGACAAGTAGCTGTCCTTCGTCATCTGGATCGCCAGCATGAATAATTTCGGTCACATCGGCACGCCTGATAAGCTCAATAATCGTTTTAACTTGTTTTGCGGCGCTTTCTACTGGCTGGTATTTTACGGGATAAAGACGCAAAGGGAGTGTTTCAATCTTCCACTCTTTGTATTCAGGATTATAGTTTTCGGGGGGCTGTGATTCGATAATATGACCAAAACAGTTAGTCACAATAGTATTATCACTTTCAAACCAGCCATCATGACGGGTAAAATTGCCACCAAGCGCCTTAACAATATCATTCGCTACTGCGGGTTTTTCTGCGATAAAAAGTTTCATTTTGTTATCCTTTACATTGAATTAATCTTTTGGCACAACGGATAGCGCGTTCTTCTGATACTGCCTGTTGCCAGTTATCTTCACTTACAGGTTGTCTGAATCTGTGCTCACAGCCATTAAAGGCAAAAATTCCCTCACGGTTAAGTATATTAGTTGCAATATCCCAGTCTTTAATTCTCAAAAAGGCTGTTACAGCAAAACCAGAATACGAAGAAATTTTTGAAATGATGCATTCATCAGCTTTTATTAACGCGGCGAAAGGAACTATCTTTTGATGACCACACGAAATCAGAGGGAGTGTGTGAATATCATAATAAGCTATTGAATGACAATCCATGCGGGTATCATCAATAGCTGCCAGCCAGAATCCTGTCTGGTCTTTTATTTTTCTGCTAATATCTGAATCTGAAACACCAGGATTTAATAAATATCCACCATAACAGACATGGAAGGGGTGAGCAGATTCATCAATATCAGGAAGTTCTTTTACCGGATTTTCTTTCCAGTCCTTCAGAACACCGAATTCAAGAGCATCCAGCAAAAACTTTCGTTCAAATCCATCAAACAATGCATATTGCATGTAAAACCTCTCAAAGAAGCTCTGATTTGTTGACCTCATGGTGAAACAGTTCACCATTGCGTAAGACAAACAGGTAAGAAAACTTTCTTTCCTTATCTTTCAGCCAGTTTTTATATTCAGAAAGGATAAACGCCCAATCATCGGCGCTGTAATGAGATTCGATGACTCATTATCCTTTTAGTGATGAGTTGATTATTTTTAAAATATGCCTGCCTTTAATTAGCATGTTTCTGGAAACAGCCTGATTACGAATACCTCTCATCTGGTCAAACTGATAGGTTAAATCATGTTCTTTTCGTGAAAGTCCAAGAGTAGCTCTTTCATTATCCATCAGGACTGAAATTGCAATATATTCTCCAGATGCACACCAGTCTGCATAACTGGCAACGCAATGTTCCATCTCTTGACCTTCCTGACACAGAGCATCAAATGTAATTAATTCATTTACACAGTTATCAATTTTCTGCCAGTTTATCCCGGTTCCTTTCCATTTTTGGGTTGCGGGAATAACGTTATTCTTCACTTGCCGCGTCCATTCATCAGATAGTCTCCAGAAAGAAGGCCACTCCTGGTTTTTATGAATTAACCGTTCTTCTGCTAACAACCAGTCAATTGCATGACACAACTGATTCGTTTCCATTTCCCAGCGTGATGTTTGCCTGGATTCAGTATTACGATCATAAAAGCCAATGTTTTTAAATAAATCACGATGATATTCAAGCCATTTTGAGCATATACGATAAATATCATTTTCTTTTTCTGGGTAAGCTCGAATGCTAATATAATCGATAATCCAGTAAATTGCTCTTACAGGATAGTTCTTGATAAGTGGATGGCGTAATAATCTGACTGTTAATCTGAATGATGCATTATCATGGTTATAAATTAAAGCATATACTAATGATAAACTAACATGTCGTAAACTTCTGAACTCACCATAACTAAGCTCATAGGGAAAACAAAGTCTTTCATATAACTCTTTTGTCTTTCCTGATAGCATAAACTGACCCTTTTTATGTTGTTGTCTTAGAAGACCAACCATAGGCCACAATCCGCAAAAATCTATATCATCCAGAATATGGATTCGCTTTGAAAAATCCAGATAGTCCTCAAATAATGCCTGACGAATTGAATTGTAAGCTATCGAACAATGTGAAGCTCTGGAATATTGTGCAAATATCTTTTTATCTACCATTATCCATATGGCTTTGCTCAATGCTTTTGAAGCATTAAGCTCATTATCCACCCCTATAATTTTTAATGCTCTGTGATAAATTTTGTTTTTTATCTCTTCGAGTAAATCATGTCTGCTGATATATTGTACGTTATCGGGGTAGTTGAATGATGCTGTTTTACCAAGGCAATGAATAATGCCATATCTTCCATAAGAATACGAGTTATATACACTGAGTGGATATAGTGTGGAAACATAACGACTCTCACTGTGTTCCTCTTCATCTCCAACGCGGAACAAATAGAGTTTGTCTTCAATTGAATATCCAGCCTCAATCAATGATTTGATGATGTAGCTAATCGCATATTTTAACCAGTCGTCCATGTCGTATGCAGATTTTTTAGACCAGAATAAAAAAATCTTACCAGGAAATGAATTTCTTCTGGTCCATACCCCAGTGTGCTTATCTCTTAGCTTGTATCCCCACAAAGTGATTTTGTTATTCTTTTTGTTTTTTCTAATACGAAAAACGCCACAAATGATAATGGAGATATACTTTTCATTCTCCTCTGTTTTTACAAGACGAAGCCCCCCTGTATTTTGATAGATTTTAAAAACATCATGCAACGTAAGAATATTATTGTCCCTTGTCTGTTGATTAATTACATACATGCCGCCCCCTGTTAAAAAGAAGCCTTTAATATTGCACAAAGATAAAAAGACAGAATCATGGCAAACCAAAAGAAGAATGCATTTTCTTGCCCCCTTAATTTCTGATACGCCATTCCCACGGTGGAACCGGATTTGTATCAGCCCACAAACCGCGTTTTTGTTTCTGCGCTTCCCGTTGCAGAGCCGGTAATGACTCATCCGCGTTGTAACGTTCATATACCCATGCAGCGCCAGACTGAACCATAAAGCGGCTGGCATCCGTGCCGTTCGTCGTGAACACATGACCGATAATGCGTCCGTAGCGGTCTTTATGTGAATAAGAGACTGTCACCTGTTTACCTGCAACCAGAGTTTTAAGCTGACTAGTTGACCAGCGTCCAAAAGGTTGTTTCTTTTCAGGGGCATCGATGTTTATCAATCGGACTCGGATCGGAACTTCATACACAACAATTTTTGCGGGTAGTGTTTTAATTTCTATGGTGTCGCCATCGAGAACGCGAATAACTTTCCCCTGAAGAATTTTCTGGTTAAATGTATAAGGTATTCCACCTGCATTTGCAGACTGAAAAGCGGTAAGCAGATAAATAAATATTGTTAATAAGATTTTCATAAAAGATTAACGTTAATTTGCCTGTGCAATGGATAGAGCGTTATTCTTATTTTCTTCCTGCCGCTTCATCGAAAAATGATGATTTTCCTACTGCTGCGGCATCATACTGAAATGAATATCCAAAATCATCGTCATGCTCAAAACCTGTATTTTCTCCATTTTTTAGTCTGGAAAGAATAATCTTAAGTTGACTGATTATATCTTCCCTTTCACTATGACGAGTGCCTTGTAAGAGAATAGTTACTTGTTGCAAAGGATATGCATGTTCAATCCATGCCTGGCTAGGTCCAGAGTGCGTTGTATATAAATTTTTTTGTGCCGAAATATTATTCAGAAAACAGTTTAAGTCATCATTGGAATAAATTTCTTTAATATTGTTGATGTTGGATGTTAGTTTTACAAGTTGGAATGGTGGAGAATTTTTGTCTTCATTGTTGTCTCCTTTATCGTATTCTGGAAACACAATTAACAAAGGTGCACCATTAGTTCTCTTCATAAAACGGGTTACTAGCCGCCCAATATATTTATTGGACATATGCTGTTCAATGTCCAGGACAGCATATTCCTCCGCTGGGAACATTTTGTTTTTTTCGATGGATTTAATTTTTCTGGTAAGATGAATGTTTCTGATAAGCAAACCTACTATCAGGAAGTAAATAAATATCCAGAATAAAAAATCACTCTGTAGTTGTTCTATCATAAGTGAATCCTCTAATTTGTTAATGGACAAATCATTACCCGTTCATCAATGTTTGTAGGAAGTTCGCCAGGAGTAGGGACGCGTTCTCCTCGCTGGGCGGCTTGTGCCAGTGTTCGTAGCAGCAACACGCTGGCATGAAATATGGCCTGTTCTTTTGTGGCTGCGCTTGTTTCCAGGTCGAAATCACTCAGAGTCACAACGACTTGCCCGTTTCTGTTCTCGACCGTTGCCGGGTAGGGAACAAAATAGGGAGCGATTTTGCTGGTTTGCTTGCGTCGGGCATCGAGTTTACTGACAAGTTGATAAGCCCGAAGGTGTGTGTATCGTTTCAACATGTTCAGGGAGCGATGGCCTGAAATAGCGGCAACCTCAATGACGTTCAATGTACCAAGTTCGAAAAATCGGCTGATAGCCTCATGACGGAGGTCATGAAAATGCAAGTTTTCTATCTTCAGTTCCTGAAGTGCTGTTCGCCAGGCACTTTTGAATCCCGAAGAGGTATAAGAAAAAATATTACCGTTAAGCTGTGTCGGCAGCATTTGCAGGTAATTACGGGCTTTCCTGGATAGCGGAACATCGCGTGGAGCACCGTTTTTGGTTGTTGGAAGATGAGCTACCCCATGTTGCAGATCGACGTGTTCCCAACGCAATGACAAGATTTCACCTTGTCGCATTGCTGTTTCCAGCGCCAGATGAAAAATGACGTAAAGAGCCTGATTTTTTTCTTTGAAATACCGCGAAAGTCGGCGTTCTTCTCCTGAAGTCAGGCGACGATCGCGCCCGCTACTGATTTTGGGTTTTCTGACCAGTTCGACAGGATTCATGCGGCATGTTCCCCATTCCACACGGGCGATATTGAATAATGATGACAACAGGGCAAGTTCAAGACGGACGGTGTTTCCGGTTATTTGACGCCCCGTTCGTGGGTTAATTTGCGCCAACCGTTGATCCCGATAATTGGCAATATCAACAGTGGTAATGTCATCCATATAGCGTTCAGCAATAGGGTGACGTTTAATCACATTTACGCGATAAAACTCCTGTAGATGGCCTTTTTTGTGGATGGATACTGTCTTCAGGTATTTGTCCAGCGCCCGGCTGATTGTCATTTTGCGAATTTTGATTTTCTGAAACATATCCCCTCCAGACAAAAAAGGGGGGAAGGTAGAGATTCTTGCTTCGAAATGCAATATCACCGTGCCAATCCGGTGTGTGGAGAACTTCCGGTTCCTCTAACGGTAGTTACAGTAATCTTGGCTCACACAGAGGATCATTTACTGGTCGCAATACAGGAAGTGGTACGCTGTTTGTTTACGCCTCTGGAGGGAATGGTGGTTCCGCCGGGGGAGATTGCGCTAACACATCCAGATTGCAGGGATACGTTGCAGGGGTATTGATTAGCACAAATGCGAGCAACAACCCATCTTATGGGAAGACAGCATTCATCTCTTTTGCTGTCCCTGCTGGCGCAACTTATCAGATCACCTCTTATCCGGCCCAAAACTACTCTTGTGGCTCAGGGGTATTTTCAGTTTTTGGATACCAAACTTAATTGAGAGTTACACAGGACGCAATACAACCTGTCTTGTGCTCGTATTTGTACCATTTTCGTGAACCAGATGGACTCTCGACTACCTGGCAGTAATGAGAATCCTCAGCATTTCCCATTCTGGCAATGGCACAAAAGTCAAATTGCCCCAAGTAACCAGTGCTGGAAAGTTGAGTAACCTTGAGCTTTCCACCTAATGCCCTCCACACACCGGATTGGCACTGGCCTCCGTGCCAATCCGGTACGTGGAAAAAAATTGGCGCAGGTGATAGCCAAATTGTTACCGCTTCAGCTACTGCGTGGCGTTGGCCAGGAGCAACGGCAACATGTCCATCTGGCAAGAAAGTCATTGGTGGAGGCGGTCAATGCAGATCAAATACCGGATTTATATGGCTCACGCGTTCCATGCCTTCAGGCAACAATGCATGGACTGCCAGTTGCGACACGACCGAAGATCAAAATGGTTCCATTACAGTTTACGCCATTTGCCAGTGACGATACTTATCACTGGCAAACCACGATGTAACTACATTTCCCCGACAGGTCAGTTCGGTGAGTACCGCCATAAAAGTTGTATTCGTCATAGAAGCCGCATTTCACAATTCGATTGGCATCATAGGTTGCAACTGACCCCGCAAAATAATTCGGCTTCCACCCGTGCGGATTTTCTGCATTACTGACACTCCAGGTACACTGGCTGGCAGAAAAACCAGATGGCAATGGGATCTGTTGTCCATTTGCTATTTTTCCTGTCAGAACAGTGCTACCTGATGCCCTTCTCCACGTACCGGATTGGCACGGAGGCCAGTGCCAATCCGGTGTGTGGAGAACTTCCGGTTCCTCTAACGGTAGTTACAGTAATCTTGGCTCACACAGAGGATCATTTACTGGTCGCAATACAGGAAGTGGTACGCTGTTTGTTTACGCCTCTGGAGGGAATGGTGGTTCCGCCGGGGGAGATTGCGCTAACACATCCAGATTGCAGGGATACGTTGCAGGGGTATTGATTAGCACAAATGCGAGCAACAACCCATCTTATGGGAAGACAGCATTCATCTCTTTTGCTGTCCCTGCTGGCGCAACTTATCAGATCACCTCTTATCCGGCCCAAAACTACTCTTGTGGCTCAGGGGTATTTTCAGTTTTTGGATACCAAACTTAATTGAGAGTTACACAGGACGCAATACAACCTGTCTTGTGCTCGTATTTGTACCATTTTCGTGAACCAGATGGACTCTCGACTACCTGGCAGTAATGAGAATCCTCAGCATTTCCCATTCTGGCAATGGCACAAAAGTCAAATTGCCCCAAGTAACCAGTGCTGGAAAGTTGAGTAACCTTGAGCTTTCCACCTAATGCCCTCCACACACCGGATTGGCACTGGCCTCCGTGCCAATCCGGTACGTGGAAAAAAATTGGCGCAGGTGATAGCCAAATTGTTACCGCTTCAGCTACTGCGTGGCGTTGGCCAGGAGCAACGGCAACATGTCCATCTGGCAAGAAAGTCATTGGTGGAGGCGGTCAATGCAGATCAAATACCGGATTTATATGGCTCACGCGTTCCATGCCTTCAGGCAACAATGCATGGACTGCCAGTTGCGACACGACCGAAGATCAAAATGGTTCCATTACAGTTTACGCCATTTGCCAGTGACGATACTTATCACTGGCAAACCACGATGTAACTACATTTCCCCGACAGGTCAGTTCGGTGAGTACCGCCATAAAAGTTGTATTCGTCATAGAAGCCGCATTTCACAATTCGATTGGCATCATAGGTTGCAACTGACCCCGCAAAATAATTCGGCTTCCACCCGTGCGGATTTTCTGCATTACTGACACTCCAGGTACACTGGCTGGCAGAAAAACCAGATGGCAATGGGATCTGTTGTCCATTTGCTATTTTTCCTGTCAGAACAGTGCTACCTGATGCCCTTCTCCACGTACCGGATTGGCACGAAAGTATCGCCCCTGTACTGTCGCGGCCTACAAGCCCGTTAGGGGAGCAGGAAGCGCCAGCCG
>NZ_PTRU01000046.1:0-22642 GCF_002965245.1 Escherichia sp. MOD1-EC6021
TTCATGAATATCTGGTTGCCCTGCGCCACAAACATCGGCGTTTCATTCCCGTTTGCCGGGTCAATAAACGCGATACGATTGGCGGCAACCAGAAACTGGCTCAGTTTGCCTTCCTCTGTATCCTCCATGCTGAGGCCAAGCCCCGCGACATAATGCTTACCGTCTTCGGTCTGCTCAATTTTGACGCCCCACATGGCATTCCATTTATCGTTGGCGTCTTTCCACTCTTTCGAAAACTCATCCAGTCTGCTGGCGTTATCCTCCGTCAGGTCGACTTTTTCCAGCAGCTCTTTACCGAGATGGGATTCGGTTATATGGCCTTTGAAAAAATCCAGGTAACCTTCCGCATCATCGCTCGCCCGACCGACGGCTTCCACGAATGCCGATTTGCCAACGGTGTTCACACTGCGAACGTAAAAATAATAATCATGGCCCGGCCTGATATTGATACTGGCAGCTATCCAGTACAGCGCCGAGCCAAGATAGCGGGCTGTGGTTTCAACCTGCCTGATATCCGCAATCCGTTTTTCCGAGAACCAGAACTCAAACTGTACCGTCGGGTCATAAACCGCAAGATGTGGCGTGGCGGTTATCTGAAAATAGCCCGGTGTCAGCTCAATCCGCGACGGCGCTGCCGGTGCGGCAATCCGGAACGATACCGATGCCGGATCGCCCTGCTGTCCCCACGCATTTACCGCCCGGACCGTCAGCGTGTAACGCCCCAGCGCCAGTTGCCTGAAGCGGTATGTGGTTTCCGTCGTCCGGGCCGTGCTGACCAGCCGCTCACTGCCGTCATCCGCTGTTACGGTCAGACGGAGCAGGAAGCTCACGCCCTTCACCACCTTCGGCGTGTCCCAGCGCGCCAGCACCTGATACTCCCCGCTGTCTGCGGTGACTTCGGCGGTCAGGTGCTGCACCGCTGGCGGCGTGACACCATTCACCGTGCCGCTCTGGTCGCCGTCAAAGTGCGCCCCGTTATCCACGATGGCCTCTTTTTCCGGTACATGCTGCACGGCAGTGATGGCATACGTGCCGTCATCGTTCTCACGGATACTCACACAGCGGAACAGGCGCTGGCGCAACGTCGGCAACTTCAGCCCCCACACGCTGTATTCTGCAACGCCGTCAGGAACACGGCTCACTTTTACCTTCACGCCGTCGGTGACGGACTGGACCTCCACGCTGACCGGATTGCCACTTCCGTCAACCAGGCTTATCAGCGTGGTACCGGAGGATGGCAGCGTGATTTCACGGTCGAGCGTCAGCGTCCGGGTCTGGCTGTTCACCGCCAGCACGCGCCCGCCGATGCTGATCCCCGCATAGTCATCATCGCAGATTTCAATGACATCGCCCGGTACATGGCGAAGCCCTTCTGCGCCCACGCTGAAGTCCACGGTCTGCGTCTCCAGCAGCTCCGTTTTAATCAGCCACAGCCCGGCGCGGTGTGCCTGCCCCCGACTGGTACAACCAAAGGCATCCATCTTCGTGACATTACGACCGTAACGGGCAATGGCCTGCGTGTCCTCCACAAGCTCTGTCGCCGTCTCCCAGCCGTTGTTTGGGTCAATCCAGTTCACCTCAACGGCATTATGGCGGTCCTTCAGGGCGCTGAAGCTGTAGCGGAACGGCGCGCCATCATCCGGCATCACCACATTACTGCGGTTATAGGTCCACACCTTATCTGATGGTCGGTCCTGCACGAACGTCAGCGTCTGCCCGTTCCATACCGGCATACAGCGCATCGCCGAGCAGAAATCACTGAGCACATCCCACGCCTTGCGCTGTGTGGTCAGGTAAGCGTTACAGGTGATGCGCGGCTCCGTGCCACCAAAGCCATCCGGCACCGACTGGTCGCAATTCTGGCCGATGACATACAGCGCCCATTTGTCCACATCCGCCGCACCGAGACGCTTCCCCATGCCGTAGCGCGGATGGGTCAGCATATCCCACAGACACCAGGCCATGTTGTTGCTGTATGCCGGTTTAAACGTCCCGTCCCAGATACCGCTGTATTGCCGCGTCTGCGGGTTATAGTTCGACGGCACCTGCAGAATGCGCCCGCGAAGATGATAATTACGGCTCACCTGCTGGCTGCCGAACTGCTCCGAATCCACCTGCACGCCGACCAGTGCCGTGTTCGGGTAGCACTGTTTCACATCGATGATTTCGGTGTATGACGACCAGAGCGTTTTGTTCTGCAGCTGGTCTGTGGTGCTGTCCGGTGTCATCCTGCGCATCCGGATATTGAACGGTCGCGGCGGCAGGTTATCCACCACCACCGAGGCCAGATACTGCGAGGTGGTTTTGCCCTTAATGGTGATGTCTTTTTCCGTCACCCAGCCACCATTACGCTGTATCTGAACCAGCAGGCGAACTTCCGACGGATTCCGGTCCCCCTTTGAGGTGGTTTCCACCAGTGCCTGCACACCGAAGGTAAAGCGCAGTCGGTCGATGTTTGCCGACGTGATGGTGCGGGTGATCGGCGTGTCGTATTTCACTTCCGTACCCAGCACCGTCTCGGAGCCGGAGGATTCAAATCCCTCCGGCGGAGTCTGCTCCTGCTCACCAGCCCGGAACACCACCGTGACACCGACGATGTTGGTATTCCCCTCACTGTCCAGCACCGGCGTACTGTTCAGCAGCACGCTTTTTAATCCATCCACCGGACCTTCAATCGGCCCTTCACTGATGGCATCAATCACACTCAGCAACTGCGTGGATTTCAGGTTGTCCTTCGCTTCGCGCGGGGTATGCCCCTTACTGCTGCCTTTACCCATTCATCACGCTCCATAAACGACAAAACCGCCCGGAGGCGGTTTCACATAAAATGTTTTGCATCAGCGACCAATCACCACAACCTGACCACCATCCCCTTCGTCTGCCGTGCTGATCTCCTGAGAAACCACCCGTGACCCCACGCGCATTTCACCGTACAGAACGGGCAGAACATTGCCCTGGGCAACCATGTTATCCAGTGAGGAGAAATACGTGTTCTGTTTGCCGTTATCCGTTGTCTGTGTACGGGGAGTTCTGGCTTTCGGTGCCAGCATCTGCGCCACACCGCCCAGGATCATACTGGCCCCTGCCGCATACATACCCGATACAGCCGCGGCTCCCAGCCAGCCCACAGGGTTCCACCATGCCACAGCCATCAGCGCCGCCCCCAGCACCACCTGAAAAACACCGCCACTTTTGGCACCCGCCAGACGCGGTACGATGTGGATCACGGCACCATTTGCCAGCGGCTCATTAAGACGGGCAGATAATTCGTTTTCGCCTGCATCACGCCCGGCAATGCGCACCTGATACCAGCCCTCATTCAGTTTCTGGCGAAACGACGGTAGCTGCGTGGCCAGCGCCCGGATAGCTTCGGCTCCCGTTTTCACACGAAGGTCGATACGGCGGCCAAATCGTTGTAAATCCCCGTAAAGGCAGATGCGAGCCATGCCTGGTGACGCCAGAGGGAGTGTGTGCGTCGCTGCCATTTGTCGGTGTACCTCTCTCGTTTGCTCAGTTGTTCAGGAATATGGTGCAGCAGCTCGCCGTCACCACAGTAAATGGCGGCATGATTCGGCACCGATGAACCAAAACAGCACAGCAGCACATCGCCCGGCTGCGCCGCTGACAACGGCACCTGATACAGCCCCGTGGCCTCCAGATTATCCAGATAGAGATTCTGACCGTTACGCCACCAGTCATCCTCGCGATGAAAATCCGGCATCTCAATCCCCGCCAGATGGTAAGCATCCCGGAACAGCGTGTAACAGTCCGTCACCCCGTGCTCAAAGCGCCGCCCGGAAAGATGTGGCACACAGCGGAACTTGTGAATCGCCCCCCGGCAAACCAGCCACCACGGCAAATCACTCTGCACCTGCAGCCGCCGGTCGGTCTCACTCAGCCAGGGCAGACCACCGGGGTGGCTGTGGACCAGCGCCACAATCTCACCCTGCATCTCTGCCCGCAGCCAGTCCTCCGGCGACATCCGGAAATACTCCTCCGGCTCACCGGAGATATTCACGCAGGGAAAATATCTTTCCCCCTCCGGTGTTCTCACCACGAAGCCGCACGACTCCGCTGGCGCACATCGCCGGGCGTGCGCCAGAATCGCTGATTCTGTCTCTGTCATGGGATTCACTGCGAAAGTTTGTTAATGGAAAGGAAGCCGCCAAAGTTGCCGACGTTATTGCGGAACTTACAGCCACTCAGGCATTTGCTGCATTTATCCTTCGTGATATCGGACGTCGGCTGGTCATATTCATCCGCGACCGCCGGACCGTGATAACCGCACTCATCACCGCGATAGGTCCAGGTGCAGGTATTAGCCAGCATGATGCGCCCCGGAAAAACAGCACCGTCCGTTTCCGTCGGCGTGGACAGTACAAAAGAGGCACTGACCGCGCTCAGTTCGCTGCACTGCTCGATGCGCCAGCGGCTGATCACCTCCTGCTCCGGATCGGCGTCACTGTTTCCGTTGACGAAGTTCACCGCATCCAGAAAACGGGCGTAAACCTTACGCCTGACCACCGTTCCGCCGACCAGACTCTGCAGGTCTTCCGCCATCCCGGTGACCATTCCGTGCAGGTTAGAAACCGTCAGTGTCGGACGGGCAGCACTGCCCTTGCCGTTCAGTTCAAATCCCGTCCCCTGAATGGGGTATGCCTGATACTGCCGCCCCTGCCAGGTAACCGGCTCACCTTTTTCGTTCTGCTCATTACAGAAAAAATAACGTTCACCACCGACCTCTGTCAGATCGATTTCCCAGAGCACCACCTGGGCTGACTGAGTGAGGCGTGTCGTCTCATGATGTGTTTCCTGTGGAATATCCTGCATCAGAGCCTCCTATGCCACGACCTGTTCAAAATCTGCCGTTATGGTTACCCACAGCGCCCCCACGCTTGCCGACCATTTACGACAAACCACCCTGATCGGTTTCCAGTCATAAGGTGGCGTCCACTGAAATGCACGGACGCCACCGTGCCGTTCCAGAAAGGCTTTTAAAGATGGGTGTTCACATTTACGAACACGTATCGTCACGCTGTAAGTCGACAACTGGTTATTCAGTCCCGCCGCACGACGCTGTTCATAACCATCGCCCAGCTTCACTGTCACCACTTTCGGCTCTGATACCACATTCATATCCGGGCGCACTTTCCAGTGAAACGTCTCCATTACCGATATGCTCCACTTAACCGACCACCATCACGGGCCTGCTGTTGCATAAAGTCCGCTGCCGCTTTTTTCCCGAGGTCATAAACCGCCTTCAGGGCAGCCGGACCTATCTGCCCGTTCGTGCCATCGTTATTGATCTCGATGTTGTACTGCGGGGAAAACATCGCCATACCTGAACCCCCAATATCCGCCACAACCCCCAGCTTACCGTCAGCACCACGACGCAATGGCAGAATGGCTTCAGGTCCCGCTTCCCCCATCACACCCGCGCCTTTTGCAAAAGCAAAAAACGTCGGACGGTTAACCACCGTGCCACTGTAACGACTCAAATCAGCAGACTGATAAATCCCCCCATTGGCATTCAGGGAAAGGCTGCTGAGATCAAATCCCAGTACACTGCCAATCCCTTTTATCGATTTCATCATGGTTGCCTGCGCCAGGATTTTCGCCATATCTGACAGCACAGAAGAGGTGAAGGATTTGAAATTGAGTTTGCCGGTAGTGACAAAAGTTGCCAGGCCATTTCCCATGTTGCTGAAGGCTGACGAGAACACCTGTTCTGCTGTTTCTGCCGTATTATCTGCATCCACGGTAAAATCCTGAAATGCACGCAGGACTCCGTTTTTCCAGTTACCCTGCACAACTTCAAGCTGTTGCCAGTAACGGCGATTCTCATTCAGTTGTCGGTTCAGGCTCTCCGTCAGCGCCTGCTCGGCCTTTCTGTAGTCATCCGTGTTATATGTCCCTTTCTGCTCACTATCCCGCCTCAACTGCTCCAGCTGTTGCTGGTATTTCTGGCGAAGACTCAGTTGTACCTGATATCGCTGTCGCTGCTGATCACCCATACCCACCGTGGCGATATCCAGGTCATGTTGCTGACGCTGAGCGCGCTCTTCTTCAGCCAGTTGACTGGTCAGCTGAATTGTTTTTTTCTTCAGCTCGTTGAGTGCCGTCTGTTTCTGAAGCTCCTGCTGTTTTACATCCAGCAGCGTCAGTGCCTGAATCAGTTCATCTTTACGGGCCAGCACACTCTTTTCATCTGCCGTCAGTTTTTTCCCGTCCAGGTCGCTGATGCGCTGCTGCAGAGCCAGAAGCTGTTTATGCGCTTCTGTCATCCTTTCCGTGGCAATGCCTGCTGACTGTCTGGCAGCAGAAATCTGTCCTTCCACCTGTGCCTGTTGCTGACTGTACTGCAGCAATAACCGGGTGGCCTCATCATTACGGGTTTCGCGTGTTTTTTTCTTACCGGATGCCAGGGCTTTCTCGTAACGTTCATTTTCACGTTGTATCGCCGCATCCCTGACAGCCTGATCGGCGTACTGCATGGCATTAATACGTGCAATTTCACGCTGATGTCGTGCAGCTTCCGTTTCATTCATACGGTTCAGTGCAGCATTTTCAGCATTACGGCGTTTCTGTTGCTCCTGATAATTCCGCTCTGCCTGCTCTTTTGCATCCTGCAAATCCTTCTGGCGTTTTTTCTCCTGAAGATCGTTAAGACGCTGCTGATCGTATTCAACCTGAGAAGATGATGCCGTCCAGGGGAGTCTTTTCGCCCGCGACACTTTCTCCTGCAAAGTGGCAATCTGCGCATCCAGCGAATCTTCACGACCAATATTCATGGCCGCATCCCAGAACTGCTTCCACCAGTCAGACAAAGTTTGCAGCGTACTGCCCAGCGCATTGAGGTTATTATCAATATCCGCAGTACGCCGACCGGTTTCCTCTGCCAGTGCAGACATGGCTATCCGTGCCGCATCACTGGACCGCCCCTGCTCTCCAAGGACGCGTATCTGCTCAAGCTGAGTGGCAGTAAGAAAATGCAGCTCATTGTCCAGAGACTTCGCGGCATTTACAGGATCATCCTTCAGCCGCTTAAACTGATTTATGGTATCGCTGACCGACTGGCCAACCGATCGCTCCATCTGTGCGGCAGCTCTCGCCACCATACCGATATCGTTTCCACGAAATGCACCACTCCCCACCACCTGAGCCAGCGCACCGGCTGCAGCATGTTGCGTGATACCATTCCCGGAAATAGCACGACTGAGCGTCCACAGCTGCCCGGCAGTGACTCCGGCATAATGCCCCGTCAGCGACAGCTGGCGGTTAAATTCTTCCCCCTCCTTCTGACCGTCATACCAGGCTTTACCCAGACCATAGACGGCCGCGGTAATACCGCCAATAACCCCGCCCAGCATCATGCCTTTCGGTGACATCAGTGTGTCTATCCATCCGGCACGGTTAGCCAGCGTTATCCCGGATCCCCTCAGCGCCCCTAAATTGCCGCGGGCCAGTTCACCTATCAGAACGCCTATCTCCTGGCGGGCCGCTGCACTTTTCAGACCCAGCGAATGCGTGGCTTTTCCTGCCCGCTCCATTTTGCGGATATACACTTCTGCAGCACTGCTTACCCCCAGCTGGGCAGCCCTGGCACGAAGCAACTCAGAAGAAGAAAGATTCTGGCGGGTTGCCTGCTCTTTAAGCTGACGGATAAACGCCACTTTCTGTCGGGTAGCCTCTGCCTCAGCCTGCGTAAGAACACGGGTTTTCGCCGTAACCTCAGAAATCAGCGCCAGATAATCCTGCTGACCAATCCCGCCACTGTTTCTGGCCTGTCGGATCTGCTGCTGAATACGCTGTAATTCCTGCAGCCCCGCACTGGCCTGTTTCACACTGTCAATCTGACGATAAAACGCAGCAGCCGCTTTATCCTGAGCCTCCGCCAGAGCCATGGCCTGCGCCTGTTCCTCGCGCATTTTCTGGCTCAGTGCCTCCATGCGCTGGCGGGTTTTCTCCACCTCGCGGGCCATGCGTTCATGAGCCTGTGCGTTCTTCTCCACCGTCTGCGCATGGACGGATGCGGCTGTTGCAGCCGAAGAAGCTGCCTGCGTTGTCTGCCGGGCGGCCTGAGTCTGACGCTCCATAAAACGCTGCATACGGGCAGAAGACCGTTCTGCATCGCTGGCTGCACCATTCAGAAGGTTTTTGATACGGGGAATTTCATTTTTAAACTCTGCCGCATCAATCCCCAAATCAATGACCAGGTTGGCTATCTGGTCCATAACGCACACCTCCGGAAATACCTTCCCCAAGATGCATCAGTTCTTCGTCCGTTCGCTCCGGTATCCCGTTCTCTTCCGGTAAAAGGCTGAAATCAGCCACCGCAGCATCACTGCTGCCGGACACCATTCTCACGATCAATGCCTTCAGCGAGGCAAACTGCGCATCCATCCACACATCACTGAAGCTCTGCATCCGGAAATAATCGCCCCACTCACCAAGCTCAGTGGCCGACATTTCCGACAGCATCCGCCGCCAGTCTGCCCGCCGGAACTCCCGGGCAAGCCGCATGACAAACTGCATTTCCCGCGTCAGGACTTTTCCGGCGTCAGCGCCTCATGCTCATCATCCACGGCATTATCAATGGCCCCCATACCGCTCAGCGACAGAACCATCTCCGCCCCCGCACCCAGGGCATCATACGACCATGTTGTAATAACGGATGCGCAAAGCGTCTCTACATCCTTAGACTGATCCGCATTCCACAGTGAGCGGGAAACCAGCCAGGCATTGATATCCATCCCCATCCGCAGAAAAGCAATCTGTCGTTCAGCCTCCGGCAGTTCTCCCTCCCCGGCATCAAACTTTGCCGTTCGCTGCTGAACAAACGTCAGATATTCAATTCTCTGCAGCCCGGACAGCTCACTGAGCACCACGGACTGTTTTTCATAATTAAACGTGTCCTGTTTCAGAAACATCATGTTCTCCACCTGCAAAAAAGCCCCGCATAACCGGGGCAAATGATGAGTATCGTCCTGTTAACCTGCTGCGCTGACAGTCACCGCAGTCACAGCCACAAAATTCCCGTCAGCGGTCATGCCCACAATGCTGACACTGCCCTGCTTCACGCCTTTTACCGTGGCCACAAGTCCGTTCAGGGTAACCGTGGCAGTCTGTGGATCTGACGAATGCACACTGATCGCTTTGTCACTGGCTCCGTCAGGTTTTACTGTAAAGGTCAGCGTGGTGGTTGCTCCCACTTTTACACTGGCAGACGCCGGTGATACTGTCAGCCCGGTAACGCTCACGGTTTCAGTGCCTTCCTCTGCCAGATACGGACGCCCCACACCGCTGATTTTCACAGTGCGGGTCATCACGTCTTTTGAGGCAATGGTTTTACCCAGTGAGCTCAGCCAGCCACGGAAAACATCAACAGTGCCGTTGGGATATTTGATACGAAACGCGCAGACTTCACCGGAGTCGAACAACTGAACCAGTTTTTTCTGCCCGCTGTCACCCGGACGCCAGGCCAGCGTCGCCGAAGTATCACCAACGGATTTCTGCCCCTGGGTTGTCGTTTTCCAGTCTGCATCTTCATCATCGAGATAAGTGTCATCTTCTGCATCAGCGGTCATTTCGCCAGGTTGCAGATCCTTCACCATCGCAAGACGCAGCCAGTCAGTGTCCGACAAAGGGTTCGCAAACGCATCGCCGTTGCCGGTATACATCCAGAACGTCGTCCCCGCACCTTTCGTCTTTGCCAGTGGATTTGGTGTGGTCATTACCACCTCCTTAATTCGTGTACGTGATCTGGTACGTGATTTCCGCCATCGCCCAGGTGGCCATCTCATTATCACGTTGATAGTTAAAACCGAGTGGGATCAGGGTGTCGATGAGTCCGGAAAGTGCCGGTATATCATTCAGGGCAGGGGAAATGGTGCTCTCCATCCACATATCCAGCTCTGAATCCGGTGCCTGTGCCCGGATGAAGACGGCAATATGCAGAACAGCCTGCCAGTCATCTTCATCCGTCATTTTTCCGGTGTACTGAGCATCACTCAGCCACACCGCCACGGCAGGCAGTTCCTGCGCATCAATAAATGCCGGAAGCCCGTCAAAAAACGTGGCGCTGTCTCCACACTGTTCCCGAAGGCGTGCCAGTACGGCCTGGCGGATTTGTGTATGTCGGTTCATCGGGTCAGCCATAACCTCAGTTGTTGTTTCAGTGCATACCCCAGCTGTTTCGGCATTTCCGCAGCAATGATGTGGTCGCGGGCATCTTCAAATGCCTGTGTCAGCGGTCCGGACAGCGGGATTTTCACCACATCAATGGGGTAACGATTTTTGCCATCAATACGTCGCATCACGTGCCAGCGACCATTCGCCAGTTGCTGAATAAACGCATCCCGGAAAAGATATTTACCCACCTTCAGCACACTGCCACGGTACTGCAGTTTTCCACCACGCCGGGCCAGTCTGACCCGGGCTGTCCCCAGCTTAATGGCGGGCAGATTGCCCCGGTTAACGCGGATCCTGGCCGTCATTTTTCCTGACGGACTGGCTTTAAACACCCGGACACGCTGACGTACCAGTTTCAGGGGGATCCCTTTCACCTGGTTATCTCCCGCAACGGTATTCCCGGCAACCTGCCGGGTGGCAACCGAGACCGCTTTCTGTGCCACACGGTTTATCGCCCATGCGCTGGCCTGTGGCACCATACGGGTATCAAGGCTGTTCAGATTGCGGATGGCATTCTCAAGCCCCTTCATCCCACACCTCTTTACTCAATAAAGATCATTGGCTTACCGTTAAAGCGTTCATGCCGTGTGACCGTCCATTGTTGTCCGTCATAAACAACGCGATCCCCGCGCCGTGGGCGGTATCCCGAAGAAAACACCACCAGAGAGACCGCAGGTCCGGACAGAGCATTCAGCTCTGCCAGTGTTTCTCCCGGGATCACAGTCATATCGACATCATTAATCGAGGCTGTCTTTCCCATCTTTCTGACCGTGATCGCATCCATACGCGCTGCCAGCCGGGAAAAGGGATCAGACATTGAGTTTTACCGGCACTTCTTCTGCACTGGTTCCGGCATCTGCCCAGACAACCCCGACCAGCGGATCAGAGCCGCTGTTAGTCAGCTGAACTTTTCCGGACTTCAGATAAACCTTCTTACCCGTTTTCATGTCATCCGTTTTCAGCTTAGGCAGCATAAACACACCTTCGGTCATGCCGTCGCCTGTTTCACCCTGTGGAATATCGGTCAGCGCCACCGCAAAAACATCACCCACCTGCACCAGCTCTCCGCTGCTGATGGCTGCACTGGCAACAATCGCCACCGTTTTTCCTTCTTCTACAAAATTCTTTGCCATAACTGTCTCCGCACAGCCCCGTTCAGGGGCTGATTTCAGGTACAAAAAAAGCCCTTACGGGCCATCAGAGTTGTTGTCTGCGACGTTTACGCCGTACATTTCACCAGACCGCGGTGATCAACTGGCGCGACACCGGCGTCAATACGCACTTTCGTTGTCACGCCATCCACACTGAAGCCCTCCATCTGATCAATATATGGCGTATCCACACCGTTGAGATAAGCCACTTCAATCGTATCGGAGCCTTTTGACGCAGCCAGGTAGAAGGTGGTCTGGCTGTTATCATCAAGACGAGGCTCTGCAATAACGGTCGCAAAATCTTTCACCGGGTTAATAATACCGGCGTTAATGTCAGCCCCCTTGACACTTGAGGAGCGAATGACCTGGTTAGCAACAGACTCCATCGCCGTCGGTACCAGTACGAACGCAGGACGAATATTCAGATGACGCTCCCCCTCTTTCTGAACGCGCATCAACTGGCGGGCTTTATCCAGCGATGCCACGTCCATTGCAGCGCTCTCCAGTACGTTTGCATGTTTCGCTTTATCGAACAGACTTACATTATCTGTGGAGATTTTCGGGTTAGACGTCAGAATGGCATAAACCAGATCGGCAATAGTGGATTTCGCCGCACGGCCCAGTTTCATCGGGACATCGGTCAGCATATTCAGATCATCATTGATAATGGCCTGACGGGTGATACTGAACAGCTCGCCATAGGTCGCCAGTGCAATAGTGGCCTGTTTATCTCCGGTGGTGACGTATTTATATTCCGCCCCTTCACGCACCTGACGCAGAGCACTGAAGCCCCCCATACCCACACGATGGGCAATTTTAAAATCAGACAACTGACCTTTCCGCGTCCATTGTTCATAGGTTTCAGGAGCATCTTCCCAGCCCTGCAGAATGGCTTTGTTCGCAACATCCAGCAGAATATTACCGAAGTCAGACGTACTGTGGGTGAACGCCGCACCGACCATCTGCATCGGGTTATAACCGGAAACCCCAATACCCCGTTCAGTCAGTGACATACGGGCATATTCACGCAGGGTCATCCCGTTGTAGACATTATCACGTTCGGTTTTTTCAAATCCGGCACGCGCCATCAGCGCCTGGCGGATCCCGTCCCCCACAAAATTACCGTTACCAGCATAAATATGAGCCGGTGTATTTTTATTGGATGGCGTGGACTCGCGCCCCATCTCGTTCAACAGCTTTTCGCGGGCCTGCTCCAGCGAACACTCAGGATCGGCAAGACACTGAGCCTGCAGCGTCTGATAACGCCCGCCAAACATGGCAAACAGATCATTAATACCGTTTACACGCGCTTTTTGCTCTGCCAGTACCTGCGCACGGATACTGTTTTCATCCACCACGGGTGCTGCTGCCTGCACTGGCGTCCGGGAGGCTGCAGGTTCATCATCCTGTACGCGTGGAGCACTGTTGCGTGGCGGAGTAATCATGTTTCGAATGGATTCCGGCATCTTTTTAAATTCCTCTGTACGTTTTGACTGAATACATGCCATTGCCTTAACGGCTGGCGTCACCTGATCAGCAAATCCATGTGCCAGACATTCGGCACCGGACATCCAGGTCTCATCCGCCAGCATGGCAGCAATTTCATCGGTGGTTTTCCCGGTTTTCTGTGCATAAGCGGGTAACAGAACCGCCTCAACCTTATCGAGCAGGTCGGCATAGGTGCGCATGTCCTCCGCATCACCGCCCGTAAAGCCAAATGGTTTATGAATCATCATGAAGGTGTTTTCCGGCATAATGACCGGGTTTCCCACCATCGCAATGACCGACGCCATTGACGCCGCCACACCGTCGACATAAACGGTAATGGACGCACCATGTGTTTTCAGCGCATTAAAAATGGCGATGCCTTCAAAGACATCGCCACCCGGTGAATTGATATGGAGATTAATGTGGGTGATATCGCCCAGTGCATTCAGATCACTGATAAACTGCTTCGCTGTAACACCCCAGAAACCAATCTCGTCATAAATATAAATATCCGCGTCACTCTGGTGACCAGCCTGCATCCTGAACCAGGAATTATTCTTCGGACTGGTCGTCGGTGTGCTGCGGCTCCTGTCGTTTCGTTGCGGCACTGCTGCCTCCTTTATCACTGGCCGGATCGGTATCAAATACCAGATCCAGCTTGCGGTTTTCATCAATTTCTGCCTTGCGCCGACGTTTGACATCATCCGGATTACGACCACCTGCACGTACCCAGTCTGATTCTGTCGCCGCTCCACCACGAATCTGAATTTTCCAGGCCTCAGCCTCCTTAACAGGGTCAATCCACGGCATCACCGGTCCGGAATACACCGCGGTATACAGTGAAGAACGGTCAAGATCGCGGGGTAGCCTGATAACACCGGATGCCACAGCCTGTTTCAGCCAGGCACGATACATCGGGCGGGTGACGGCACCAATAAACCAGTCCTGCAGGATCAGGTAGCCATCAGTGGATTCAACCAGCTCCTGACGCTGGGCGCTGTAAGTGCCGTTATAGTTGCGCGCTGTACTGGAAAAACTCAGACGACTGCCCGCCGCCACGGCACGCAACTGACCATTACGAAAAGTTTCAAGGTTAGGATTGGGGCGATCCGACTTCACCATTCCGATTTCTTCGCCGGGTTTCAGATCGTCGTAAATAATGCCTGGCTGAATGGTAAGCTCGCGTTCATTCTCCTTGCTGTCATTACCATCCGTTTCATAGCTCTGTCCGTCGCCTTTGCGGATGTACATCCCCAGAGCAGCAGCGATCCTTGCTGCAGTCAGCTCAGAATCTTCATATTCTTTCAGGGCACTGAGGCGGATCAGCACACCGGACAATAAAGACGTCCCGCGCATCTGGTGCAGACGGCGAACAAATTTAAGATGCAGCATTCGCTCTGCATCCACTTCTTTGGTTTCCATCTGCCGTCCGGATACAGGACGACTTTTATACACCAGATATTTTTCGGGACGCCCCCAGTCATCAACAAACACGCCCTGATTCAGCCTGTTGCTCTCATCACTGGTCATGGGAATAAAGTCTGGCTCGAGTGCCTCCAGCCAGAAATGAACACCGGCAGAAGGCGTCAGGCTGTTTATGCGCCCGGAAACCATCTGGGCAAACACCTCACCATCGCGCAGCCAAGTACGCAGCATCAGACGTTCCAGCATCGGACGGGTAAACTGCCCGGTAACTTCCGGACTGACAGACCATTCACTCCATCGGGTGCGTATCTCCGCTGCCAGATCACGGGCAATGGCCCCATTGCGTAATACCGGATGTGGCTCGACAATAATCCCGTTTTTCCCCACCACCCGTTCTTCCAGCTTGTCAAATACACCAATGACCAGATCGTGGTTGTTATCAAGGTAACGGGCCTGCTCACGTAACGACACGGCCCCGTAGAGGCTTAACTGGTCGGCAGTTCGGTTTTCCCGCCGGGCTTTGTGTGTCCGCGTCGTTTTTACGGCCTCATAAGCCTGGATCACCGCCCGGGAACGCAGCCTTGCCGCTTTCCATCCTGGTGAAAAAACGCCAATCACATCATCAAGAATTGCCATCAGAACCTCGCCAGCCGGTACCCGGGATGCCCCCGTCGTCGTGTAATCAGAGCCGCAAGGCGGCGCTCCCACTCCTGCCGTCCCTGCCGGATCTCAGATAAGTTTTCCATGGTCATCTGCTGACCATTAAAGGTGACGGATTTTCCGTCCAGCACCGCCATTTCAGCTTCCGTATAACGCTGAATCATGGCTTCGATATCATTCTGGTTCATAACCATCCTCCGGAAGTCAGCCAGGGGTTAACATCGTCAGTTACTGTTTTCTTCCGTTTTTGTTTTTTAACAGGCGTGGATACCGGTTCCGGTGAGGGTGACGGTTCGGTACTGTCCGGGACACACTCCAGCCAGGTTTCCCGGCTCGCCCACTCCGGTGCATCCGGCCAGCGGATCTTTTCGTATCCATGCAGAATGACCAGAGCCTCGGCATACACCATCAGGTCAAAAGCTTCGTTGGCACCGCGACCCGGCTTACTCCATTTCCCGTCACTGCTCCGCTCTTCATACGTCAATTCGTCGTAAAACCAGCTCCCCAGCCAGTCAGGGAAATGCACATAGCCGGGACCTGGCGAGTCACGCCATAACGCGTTATTCACCCGGTCTTTCAGTGCATCCGTCTGAAGAAGCCAGAGCGGCACATCACCTGCGGCCTGCGCCCGTCGGCCCGTTCGTCCGGTGTTATCAGGGAATGTACGGGTGATCAGTTTTGCGCGCCGGATGCTGTCGCCCTTAAACAGGTAAATACGTTTACCAAGGCCATCACGACGGCAACGACGCCAGAATTTATAGGCATTATCAGTGACCCCGTCTTCACCGCCAGAGTCCACCGCCATTGCCATCAGTCGCATTTGTTGAGAAGGATCGGAGGCCAGCGGCCAGCTTTTATGAAAAACATCCGTCAGCAGGACATCCCAGTCTTCCGGATAGCTGGCCGGATCAATTCGCTGGCTCTCCCCGTCGCAGTCACTGCGCAATGACTGCGTGATATTGTAACGATCAATAATCCAGCGTTCGCCACGACTGCCATAGCCCGTTACCTGAACCACAAAACGGCGATGACGTCCCGCCTGCACATCCACTGTCGCCACAAGGAAATTAACGCCATCCGGCACACTGCAGGAAGGAACTGGCTCTGCCCGCTGCTCAAGCAGTTCACTTTTTCGTTGCTCCATGCTGGCACGAGGAAGATAAGGCAATCCCCAGTCGGTGTTGATAACCGCCCTGAGTGTTTCTTCGCTTCCTGTCGCTTCATACTCCTGTTCTGCAGTCAGTAATTTGTAAACCAGTTGCGCCCAGGTCTGATACGCAGCAGCTGGCCCTTCCATCCAGAAACTGGCGATACGGGAGCGGCGCGGTTCACCGGAAACGTTGCCGTTACGATCAATGACCTGACCTTCACGCAACCAGACTCCTGCACTATTGAGCTCACGCTTTTTCTCCGCAGTGATAATGCCGCTGCAGTGCGGGCAAAGTAGATACGCCGCCTCACTGGCTTTAAAGGGATCCGGTTCATTACGGTAGCCGGTCATGGCATCCATAGCTGGCTGAAAATATTCACCGCAGTGCGGACATGGCCAGTACCAGCGGCGGCGGTCACCACGATTGTAAAGGGAAAGAATACCAGTCGTCGGTGGCGCTTCATGAGGCGACTTACGTCGCCATTTGCTGTCGCAGATGTCACGTCCCGGCGAGCTCTCCACCAGAGTCATCCCGGCGGACATAAATGTGGTGGTACGTTTTGAGGCCAGGGAGAAACCATCACCCTCGCTGTCGATATTCTCCGGAAAACGGTCGTAATCGGTTAAGGCGACAAACCGGTAATCCGACGACGACATAATGTTGACCGAGGGCCAACCAATTTTAAGGAACGAGCCATCCCTGAACGTCTTATCATGGACATTATTGTCGTTACGACGTGGACTCATTCTTTTCTTTACCGCCGCACTGCTTCTGAACGTTCTGTCGAGGCGCTTTTTAGAATGCTCGCGGGCCTTATCTTCGGTCATCTGCACAACGAGCATGTCCGAAGGATCGCAAACGATGGTATAGACAATCCATCCATCGATCAGACCAATGGTCTTCCCTGTTCGCGCAGGACCAACAAAAATCACCGCATCGTATTCACGCGATGCCAGGCAGTTCATGGGCTCAATGATGTAGGGTGTCAGTTCAGGATCCCATGGCACCGAGTTACCAGCCCCCTTGGGAACACGCATGAATTTTTTAACAGCCTCCGAAATCGGCATGCGACGTGGTGGGGAAAATCCTGCCGATATGTCCCTTCCCAAATTTCGGGCTGATGAAAAACCCATTATTCCTCCTAGAGACTCTCTCCTTCCTCATCAGGAATTAATTCAGCAGCACAAGCCTCGTAGGATTTTTCCTGAAGAGTGTATCGCAGGTCATCAATGGCCTGCTGTACAACGCCGACGGCCTGAGGAGTCAGAGCGCAATCGCGTTCAAGAACATCCGGAATTGTCTCCAGAACCTGGACGACAGCCTTTCTCATGGACGAATAGACGATGACTACTTCATCAACTGGGATGAGTTTTCGCTGCTCCTTTTCCAGCTTGATCCTTTCATTTTCAGACTGGTACCAGTCCTTTCTCTCTTTCGGCTCCATACGGGATGGATCATGAACAGAGTCTGCTGCCTCATGCTTCACACTAAACAGGGCGGGCCCGACATGCTGCAGGGCGTAAACGGGGTTCCCCCTGACAGTCGCAGCCACAGGAGTGTTGGCCGCGAGGAGCCGTTTTTTTACTGTGTCCCGGTGAAGCCCAAAGGCCTCGGCGATTTTAAAAACACTCCAGTAATAAGCATCACCGATCCCGCTCACATTTGACATAAGCAACTCCATCTGGCAGGTGAAAATCAGGTTTATTTATATATTTCAATTAATTGCAAACTGGTCTAATGACAGGAAGAAAAAAATATTGTACAGGTGAAAAGAGAAATAACTTTTAATTATCAATAAATTACCAAACATGCTGCCGCCGCCATGGAAATGCAAAAACTAGCCTTTTTCCGCGACGCTCCCGCCCCGTGGCAGGGGCCCCCACCGGGAGGACCCGACAGCCTGACAGCCTGACAGCCGTGATGAGCATCTGATACAGCGCTTTACATAATGGCATAGGAATAATTCAGAAGGACATCACAGCATGCCCACACAAATTAGTGTGAGTGTCCTGTTTCTTCCTACGCACAGGACTGACGAGCATGAGGGGAAAATATGCGAACCATAAATGCCTCATCTTCAGCAATGCAACCGGCATCCGAACAGGACGATATTGTAAATTCACCTAATTACGAGGACATTGCAGTAGTTGAATTGCAGCTCTGTATTAGCCTGACAGTGACAGAATGCGATATTGACTCTGTCACAGGTGAAATAGTTTGAATGATTAGCAGTTATGGTGCTCAGTCAACCACCAGGGAATAATCCTTCGAATTCTTATCGTGCTTCACCAACGCTGCCTCAATTGCCCTGAATGCTTCCAGAGACACCTGATGTTCTATACATGCAATTACAACATCCGGGTAACTCATAGAAATGGTGCTATTAAGCATATTTTTTACACGAATCAGATCCAACGAGAGTTCATCAGCAGATTGTTCTTTATTCATTTTGTCGCTCCATGCGTTTGCTCGTCATCTAGCGGTTAAAATATTACTTCAAATCTTACTGCATAAAAGAGGAAAAGTATGAAAGTTTGAGTACATCGACCTTACATACATCTGTCGGTTGCATATCCCTCCTGGATGCCAGCAAGGCTCAATTTTGTTACGCAATCAACACTATTCATCAAAAACAGGCTTAATATTTGACATAAATCATCAACAAAACACAAAGAGGTCAGACCAGATTGAAACAATAAACACGATAATGCTAACTACGCGCCATCGTATCACATGGAAGGTTTACCAATGGCTCAGGCTGCCATTTTTAAAGAAATATTCGATCAAGTGCGTAAAGATTTAAACTGTGAATTATTTTATTCTGAGCTAAAACGTCACAATGTCTCACTTTATATTTACTATTTAGCCACAGATAATATTCACATTGTGTTAGAAAACGACAACATAGTGTTAGTAAAAGGACTCAAAAAGGTTGTAAATGTTAAATTCTCCAGAAACAAGCATCTTATAGAGACCTCCTATAATAAGTTGAAATCAAAAGAAATCACATTTCAACAATATAGGGAAAATCTTGCTAAAGCAGGAGTTTTCCGATGGGTTACAAATATCCAGGAACACCAAAGATATTACTATGCCTTTGATAACTCATTACTATTTACTGAAAGCATCCAGAAAACTACACAGATCTTACCACGCTAAACCATAACGTCCGGCTTCTCTCACTCCTGAGCCGGACTGCATTGGTTTAATAAAAACCATCAACAATTGTGATTTAGATATTCGGAACCATTCAAATATAACAAAACCCCGTAAAAACGAGGTTTATGGATAAATTTTATTATTGAATACATCAGATTAAATTAATCTTGACATCATAGCTTTCAAGACCCGTCATTTTTTCCCGTGCGGTAAACTGAATACTGGTAACTTCTTTCCCGGTCTTTTTCTTAAGTTCAATAATTTTTTTTGTTATATATTCAGAAATATCTGCTTCTGCTTTTGTTTTTAAGTTTTCAATATTCATCATTTCCTCTTTTAGTCTGTTATGACTTTCCAGTTACACAGTAAGTCGATTATATGGTGCAAACGTGTAAAAGATAAGATGAAACATCGCAATAATCAACATACGATAGTCTAAATTTTACACAAACAGACAAAGAGAATTTTCCTGAATTATCAATACAATAGCATCAAATCAACTCAAGAGCCTTATTGCTGCTTCCAGAATTTCTTCTGAAGTAACATGTCGATCCGCGGCTACATAAATGACTTTATGATCTCCGGTCAGAGATGGAAACCCTGCGGCCATTACAGTAAGGTGTGTTTTTTCGCCATTTGGATATTCACGCATGATGGTGTTAACTCCAGTCATCGCTGGCACTACCACTGCTGGTTCAGAGTTAAAAAAAACTATGATTTTTTTCATGATGTTACCGTAGTATGTGAGTATCCATCGAATAGATACCAAGCAAAAAAGCTCCCGAAGGAGCCTTCATTTTCACTTTTTTAAATCCAACGACAGACGGCTGGCATTTAAGTATTGTGAAATATTATCAAATGTAATCATCATTGATTTACAAAAGATACATTTTGCCCCGAAAGGATTCATGTCAGAAACATCAAAAGATGATGTTCTATACTGGGAACCATGACAACACGGGCATCTAAAGTGAATATGGTTTGTAATATTGTCTACCTCAAAGCGCCACTACATGAACAGCGGCAGGACCTTTAGGTCCGTTCTCAATACCAAATTCAACTTCCTGATTCTCAGTTAATGTTTTGAAATCGTTGCTCTGAATTGCTGAGAAATGGACAAACACATCTTTGCTGCCATCTTTCGGCGTGATGAAACCAAAACCTTTTTCAGGGTTAAACCATTTCACTAAACCAGTCATTTTGTTAGACATAATTATTACCTTTTGAAGAAATTAGCCCTTGGGCAGAATGGTCCGAAAAAAAATATCAGAGAGAAAAACCAACAAGGAAATCTCAAGAGGTACAAATAATAAAATTATAACAATGACTGCTTCAGATAAATTTGTAACAAACCAGAACACCATTAACGCATGATTAACCACCCATAGCAAGGATTACTTTTGTAAAGAAAAACACAGCAATGAAAGAATAGCTTTATTTATTAATAAAACGTGTCATTCTGATTAAGACCTTTTATCTTACCCTTAAGATTTCAGGAATTTTGGCTCATGGAAGAGTCCTTTTTATTTAAATTTTACATTCCGCGATGTAAATGTTCCGATTTAATATTACCCTACATTTGATGCTTTTTATCTCTTAAAGATTCATAGATCTGTTGACAAGTCACTCCTGCGATGTAGCGTTCGTCAGCAATTTCAGCATAAAGCTGAGCTTCTGCTGCAATATCTCCGAGCATGTTGGTGAGCATTCCTTCGGCGGTTTTGGTTGTTTTGCCTCTGACGGCAGCGGCAAGATCTGCGGTATGCTTCGCTGCGTCAAGGCGTATGGCATATTTTTTTGCTTCGGCACGCAACTGGTTAACACTATCAGACAGATAAGCAGCCCTGGCAGAAATTTCAGCAGATTTCTGTTGTGCATCTTTAACAGCCTCATCACGGGCTATAGTTCGCCCCTGTTCAATTATTCGAGCAGCAAATTGAGCATTTACCTCTTGTGATAATGCGGCAGCATCACGTTCCGCCCATTTTTTTTGCCATCCTCTGTCGCTCCAGACATTTCCGACGATAAATCCTGACAACACGAGAAAAATCACCATGAATATCTGATTCACTGTTCTATCCCCCAGCAGGTTAATGCGCTCTCCTGGTCACGACGAATAACCTGACCGTAACAGTTATTTGAACGAATGCGGCAATCGCGTCCGCCATCCTTAATCCACCAGCGAATCGCTTCGCATGCACCTTTACGATCACCAGCATTCAGCCGCTTATAAAACGTCGACGGGAAACACTTACCGGGGCCAATGTTATAGGGACAAAATGACGCGATACCCGCTTTTTGTGGTTCGGTCAGTGGTACTTTAATATTGCGCTCCACCCATGCCAGCGCCTTATCACGCTCAATGGCGTTGACCTGGTCGCATTTTTCCTTCGACAGTTTCATATTGGGAAAAACGGTTTTTCCATCCACCACTGTGGCACCCCGACAGATGGTCCATATGCCAGAACCATCGCGGTATGCCATTGTGTGGTTACCTTCTTTTTCGTCCAGAAACTGGTCAAGTATCTGAGGAGCAGATGCGCCAGCACCAATCAGCGCCAGAACGGCAGCCGACAGGCCGTATCTGATTTTTGTGTTCATATATATTTATGATGAGGACGCTCGTGCTTATTGGCAGGATTTTCAATCTTAAAGGAGTACTGATGCTGCAGATAAGACTCAACTTTTTCTGACAATTTTTCTGCTACTTCCAGGAAGACTTGCCGGACGCTCCTTCTGGCTGCTGCCTCATAAAACTCCAGCGCAGCTCCTTCAACACGGTCCATGGCGACATCCAGGTCAAAAATTTCACCGTCAAAGCGTTCCTTGTCCTGTAAGGCTACAGTTACCGTAACTTTATTCTCAAAATTACGGACTCCTTTCACAACCAGTTCATAGTCTTGAGTCATTGGATTACTCTCCTCTCGCAGCCTTACGCCTGTCTTCTTTAATCTTGAAATAAAGATTTGTCAGATACGTCAGCAGGCCAAAAACCAGGCTACCCAGCACACCGATTGCAGCCCACTGTGACGGAGTTACTTTATCGAGTAACTGTAATGCCCAGAAACCAGCATTACCCGCCGATGTGCCATAGGCAACACCTGTTGTTAACTTATCCATTGATTTCATATCCTCACCCCGATGTACACGGATGGTGCAATATGTTTGAAAAAGATCGGAGTCTACGGGGTAGTTTTGACAGCACACGTTGTTCTCAACGGCGCTAAAGAAACATACACATTAAAAATGTGAGTAATTATTTTGAAAGAAAGTCATATATAAAATAATAATACGAGAAATGTTTTCATATTTAGTGTACTGTATACGGCCATTTATACAGTGGATTTGCCCCTATATTTCCAGACACCTGTTATCACTTAACCCATTACTGGCTTGCTGCCGTAGATATTCCCGTGG
>NZ_PTRU01000047.1:0-19256 GCF_002965245.1 Escherichia sp. MOD1-EC6021
GGTGGGCACACCTTCATGCTGTACAGCATCTGGTTTTTGTCGTTCTCCCCCAGTTCAAACCAGGTCACCACACCTTTTACCCGGCGCTGTACGTCATCGCCCTGCCATACCGTCAGGTAGGCCATTTTGTCGAGGATCTGCGGAAATTCAAGGGAAAGAAACTGCTGACTGACCAGAGAAAGGTCGAGGGAAAAAAGTGAAGAGAGTGACTGGGTGAGATGAAAGGAAACCACCGCAAACGCGTCCGGTGGCAGGCCGTCCACTTCCAGCGTGAAACGTAATCCGGTTGACATAGCAACCTCCGTGAAAATGAATAATAATCCGCACATATTGCATGTACAACATGTCGGACGGATGAGATAAGCGAGTCGACATCTGGCGTTACCGGGGAATATCAGAAAAATGTCATGGTTATGTGATGATTTAGTCTGGGATTTTACTTCAGAGAAACGGGTGTCTGTTTAGTCAACAAAATAATCACAAACGCAACGGATGGGTTCTCGACGTTATTCACGACAGGCTCGTACATTACAGCGAGTAATAAAAAACCTGATATGCAAAGTCAAACCAATATTCATAATGTCTTTTTATTCACAAAAATAAATAATTCAATAACAATCATTGAAATGAATGATGGTTTGTATAAGGAATATACGCTACCGCCCCACCCTGATAACATGATCTGCACATTGCCATCTTAACGTCGTTAAACACTGGCTTAATAGTGGATATTTCAAATTAGGAATTTATTAAATTCACCTGATGAATATCATAAGCAAATAGCATAGAAAATAATGACAACTCCCCCGAGGGGACCATTTCCAAAGCACTGCAACACCACCTGGTGCCCGGATGATCTTGCTTCAGTGGTAAGAGTACCTGATTCATTGTTCCCAAAATGGTGTTTTCCCCTGCCCCTCCAATAACGTGCAGCTCTCACGTGATAATCTATTGATTAGGTTATATTAAGAATCAATATTTGAAATACATCCATTTTCTTGAATAAATCAACATATTTATTTATCAATTGCTGTTTTAGCTCTGACTCATCAAACTCTCCATATTTTTCCTACAGAAAATCGCGAATAAATACAGAGAACGCCATTTATCCTTTTAGCATACCTGCCGGATATTTTTATTTGTATTAATATTAATTGCATCTCCAACTCCGAGCATATCCATTATTAAAGACATTTTGAGATTATAGAATGCCTGTGATAACAACTGAAACATCTGCACAATGTGAATAGTTAGTTTCTTTTCAGAGGAAATGAAATAGACAAGCTGAATGAAAGGGAGAGTGATATAAATTAAAAAACATAACATGAATCTAATTAATTACGTCCATCATTGTGGATAAAGTTACTGAATAATAAATAACATAATATTCTGGTATCCCACTCAAATAATTTCATTCCTTTTTAATACTTCTTGTAATTTCGGTAACTGACATACAGCATCAGCGATCGCACTGATATTCGTGGCATTATCCTGAAACCATTCATGCCCAGGCCCCCATGTGCGCATAGTGCAAAGATAACAGTCCACCAGCGTTAGTTGCTCACCAAACGCATAAGGTTCAGCGGTCAATTGTGAATTCAGCCAGATATAAAGCGATTTACGATATTCAATAACATTCTTCTTTAACTGTTCGGGTGCGTCAGGAGCCCAACGCTCAGGGTAATCGGCGAAAGTGAATGTTGGATAGACATTAGCAACCAGCCAGACCAATAGCCGTTGAAACTGCTGACGTTCGGCGCGCCTAACCGGTGGCGCAAGGTCCGGGCGACGATCGAGAACCATCAATGCAATCGCCGCTGTCTCCGTCATAATCTCGTCATTTTCCAGCGCCAGTGTCGGAATCTGACACAACGGGTTCAGGGTTTTCAATAACTCGCGTGAAGTTCCCTCGTGGTCAAAACCACTGACATCAACGAACTGATAAGGAATATCAGCCAGTGATAGCATCAGCTCACTGATTGTAGAGCCCCATCCGGGTACGCCATACACCTTAATCATATGCCCCTCACAATCTTTTAAAGATTAAGTGTAGGACAGTACACAGGTTAACCAGCAAAAGGATTTGTCATTTTTTCGTCAGTTGTATTATTCCCCTTCAGGATTGTAAGGGGATGTTTTGCATCGTTTATCGATAACGGGTAGGATGCTGCGCCGATAGTTTTATACCCATAAAGAATAATGGTGATAACTATCATCGCCAGGATGAATAAACATTGTTCATGGCAACTTATATGACTTTTTCATTAAAGCAATCAGGGAGAGCAATGAGTAAACACGACACCGACACTTCAGATCAACACGCCGCGAAACGTCGCTGGCTTAATGCCCACGAAGAGGGGTATCACAAAGCGATGGGCAATCGCCAGGTACAGATGATCGCCATTGGCGGCGCGATTGGCACCGGCTTGTTTTTAGGTGCAGGAGCCCGACTGCAAATGGCGGGGCCAGCACTGGCACTGGTCTATTTAATCTGCGGCCTGTTTTCATTTTTTATTCTGCGTGCATTGGGTGAGCTGGTGCTACACCGCCCTTCCAGTGGCAGTTTTGTCTCTTATGCCCGTGAGTTTTTGGGTGAGAAAGCCGCTTACGTTGCTGGCTGGATGTACTTCATCAACTGGGCGATGACCGGGATTGTTGATATTACCGCTGTCGCTCTGTATATGCATTACTGGGGCGCGTTTGGCGGCGTGCCGCAGTGGGTCTTTGCGCTCGCTGCGCTGACCATCGTTGGCACCATGAATATGATCGGTGTGAAATGGTTTGCGGAGATGGAGTTCTGGTTTGCGCTTATTAAAGTGCTCGCCATTGTGACCTTTTTGGTCGTGGGTACAGTGTTCCTCGGTAGTGGTCAGCCGCTGGATGGCAACACCACTGGCTTTCATTTAATCACCGATAATGGCGGCTTCTTCCCCCATGGTTTGCTACCTGCGCTGGTATTGATTCAGGGCGTAGTGTTTGCTTTTGCCTCCATTGAAATGGTGGGTACAGCTGCCGGAGAATGTAAAGATCCGCAGACCATGGTGCCTAAAGCGATTAACAGTGTGATTTGGCGTATTGGCCTGTTTTACGTCGGCTCCGTGGTGTTGCTGGTTATGTTATTGCCGTGGAGCGCGTATCAGGCGGGGCAAAGTCCGTTCGTGACGTTTTTCTCTAAACTGGGCGTGCCTTACATCGGCAGCATTATGAACATTGTGGTGCTGACCGCTGCCCTCTCCAGCCTGAACTCAGGTCTGTACTGCACCGGACGTATTCTGCGCTCAATGGCGATGGGCGGTTCCGCACCGAGTTTTATGGCGAAAATGAGTCGTCAGCATGTGCCGTATGCCGGGATTCTGGCGACACTAGTTGTGTATGTCGTCGGCGTATTCCTCAACTATCTGGTGCCGTCGCGCGTATTTGAAATTGTGTTGAATTTCGCGTCGCTGGGAATCATCGCATCATGGGCGTTTATCATTGTTTGCCAGATGCGCCTGCGTAAAGCGATTAAAGAAGGCAAAGCAGCGGATGTCAGTTTTAAACTGCCTGGCGCGCCCTTCACTTCCTGGCTGACATTACTGTTTTTGCTGAGCGTCCTGGTGCTGATGGCGTTCGATTACCCGAACGGAACTTATACCATTGCGGCGCTGCCGATTATCGGTATTCTGCTGGTTATAGGCTGGTTTGGTGTGCGCAAACGCGTTGCTGAAATTCACAGCACTGCGCCAGTCGTCGAGGAAGATGAAGAACAACAGGAAATTGTGTTTAAGCCAGAGACGGCGAGTTAATTGCAAAATTGCCCGGCTATGTGCCGGGCAAATTCAGATTAGAAACGAGGGTGCCGGATGCGGCGTGATAAAAGTCAGGCAAGTCTCTCAGTTTTCACCCTCGCCATATCTATTACAACGCAATACGAATCACATCGTCCGGCTGAGTAGCTTCCTGCTGTTTAGTAGATTTTTGTTTCACACTGACATACAGCGTTTTGCCATCGGCAGACAGCGCCAGGCTGTTCGGATGGGTCGGCGTATCGAACGTTTTCACCACTTTATAGCTTTTCGCGTCAATCACACTGACTTTACCTGCCTGACGATGCGTTACGTAGGCTTCATTACGCGCTGGGTTAAACAGCACAGCCAGTGATTCCGGTGCCGCAACCTTCGCCAGAATATTGCCATTACGGGTATCGACCACTAGCACTTCTGCCGCTTTAGAATCGGTGATAAATGCACGCTGCCTGGCGGTATCGAGGCTGATGTTGATAAAGAAGTGCTCTTTGCCATCATCCAGCAGCTTTTTACGGCTGAGGATTTTATTGTCGGCGGTGTCGATGGTAATCAATTCACCATCGGCATTAGTGGTGTAAAGACGTTTGCCTTTGCTATCCAGCGCCAGACCGGTACTCATTTTACCGGTGTTCTGGATGGCGGTTTTCAGTTTGATATTCTCGCCATCAACGACCCAAATCACGCTCTCTTTACCAATACCACTGATGTAAACGGTGTTCGTGGCATCATCAGCTACCAACTCACGCGGTTGCAGCGGGCGCACCTCTTCCGTGCGCTTACGATCATCCAGCACCAGACGGCCTTTCACTTCGCCCGTTTTGGCATCTATCGCCGTGACCGCGCTGTTTACGGTGTTACCAAACCACAACGTCTGAGTCGTGTTATTGATGGTGGCACCAAACGGCTTGAGATCGTTATGGATCGCCTGAGTCACTTCCAGAGTGACCGGATCAAGACGATAAACCACGCCACCTTTATCCAGTTTGCGGCTTTGCGAAGTGGCGAGCCACAGCGCGTTTTCTTGCTGGCTATAAGCCATTTCGTAGGCACCTTTACCTACCGCTTTACGCAGCATTTCTTCTGCGGCCTGCGTACTGAATGATGAAGCAACAAGCAATGAACCTAACAGTAATGAACCACGCAGGCGCGATGAAAACAGATGACGTAAATGCATGACGACTCCCTTTGATGAACCGATATTTTTGCTGCTTCACAATGCTTCGCTAAGCGTAATCATCGTTACGCTCTTGTTATAAATGGGAATGATAATCATTATTTTCTCAAATGTGGAGCATTTCTTGCCGTTACGACTACAATTTTCTCAATTACTTAACGTATTGTGCCGTTTCATTTTCCATAAATTTACAATTTCATTACCATGACGGCGTTTTCCCATTCTTAACCTGGCTTTTTTCATGAAGATTTTTTCCGTCCGACAGACCGTTTTGCCCGCACTGCTTGTCCTTTCCCCCGTTGTTTTTGCCGCTGATGAACAGACTATGATTGTCAGTGCCGCACCGCAGGTGGTTTCAGAACTGGATACCCCAGCAGCAGTAAGCGTGGTGGATGGCGAGGAGATGCGTCTGGCAACACCGCGCATTAACTTGTCCGAATCACTGACCGGCGTGCCTGGTTTGCAGGTACAAAACCGGCAGAACTATGCGCAAGATTTACAGCTGTCGATTCGCGGATTTGGCTCCCGCTCCACTTACGGTATTCGCGGTATTCGCCTGTATGTCGACGGTATTCCCGCCACAATGCCCGACGGGCAAGGGCAAACATCCAACATCGATTTAAGCAGTGTACAAAATGTGGAAGTGCTGCGTGGCCCCTTTTCTGCCCTGTATGGCAACGCGTCTGGCGGTGTAATGAATGTCACCACCCAGACCGGGCAACAGCCACCAACCATTGAATCCAGTAGTTACTATGGCAGTTTTGGCAGCTGGCGCTATGGGCTGAAAGCAACGGGCGCAACGGGAGACGGCACACAGCCCGGCGATGTTGATTACACCGTCTCAACCACGCGTTTTACGACCCACGGCTATCGTGATCATAGTGGCGCACAGAAAAATTTAGCCAATGCCAAACTGGGCGTTCGCATTGATGACGCCAGCAAATTAAGCCTGATTTTCAATAGTGTGGATATCAAAGCAGATGACCCAGGTGGGCTAACCGAAGCAGAATGGAAGGCGAATCCGCAACAAGCGCCACGCGCTGAACAGTACGACACGCGAAAAACCATCAAGCAAACTCAGGCTGGGTTGCGCTATGAACGTAGCCTGAGTTCGCAGGATGATATGAGTGTGATGATGTATGCCGGAGAACGAGAAACGACCCAGTACCAGTCAATCCCAATGGCCCCGCAACTTAACCAATCGCATGCGGGCGGCGTGATTACTCTGCAACGCCATTATCAGGGGATAGACGGCCGCTGGACACACCGTGGCGAACTGGGTGTTCCGGTCACGTTCACTACCGGCCTGAACTACGAAAACATGAGTGAAAACCGTAAAGGCTACAACAACTTCCGCCTGTATAGCGGCGTGCCGGAATACGGGCAAAAAGGTGAGTTGCGCCGCGACGAACGCAATCTGATGTGGAACGTCGATCCTTATTTACAAACGCAGTGGCAGCTGATCGAAAAACTGTCGCTGGATGCTGGCGTGCGCTACAGCTCCGTATGGTTTGATTCCAACGATCATTACATTACTCCGGGTAACGGCGATGACAGTGGTGATGCCAGTTATCACAAATGGCTACCAGCCGGATCGTTAAAATATGCAATGACCGATGCCTGGAATATCTATCTGGCAGCCGGGCGTGGTTTTGAAACGCCGACGATTAATGAGCTGTCTTATCGTGCTGACGGTCAAAGCGGTATGAACTTTGGTTTAAAACCATCCACCAACGATACAATTGAGATCGGCAGTAAAACGCGTATTGGTAATGGGCTGCTTAGTCTCGCATTGTTCCAGACCGACACCGATGATGAAATTGTTGTCGATAACAGTAGCGGTGGGCGTACGACTTACAAAAATGCCGGAAAGACCCGTCGTCAAGGCGCTGAACTGGCATGGGATCAACGTTTCGCGGGAGATTTTCGCGTAAAAGCGTCCTGGACCTGGCTTGATGCGACCTATCGCAGCAATGTGTGCAATGAACATGATTGTAACGGTAACCGGATGCCAGGGATCGCCCGTAATATGGGCTTTGCGTCGATAGGTTATGTACCGGAAGATGGCTGGTATGCAGGTACGGAAGCGCGTTATATGGGCGATATTATGGCCGATGATGAAAATACGGCCAAAGCGCCGTCTTATACTCTCGTCGGCTTATTCTCCGGGTATAAATACAATTTCCACAATTTAAGTGTGGATTTATTTGGTCGTGTCGATAATTTATTCGATAAAGAATACGTTGGTTCTGTCATTGTCAATGAGTCAAACGGGCGATATTACGAACCTGCGCCCGGGCGAAATTATGGTATCGGCGTGAATGTTGCGTGGCGATTTGAGTGATTATATTGATGCCCGGTATTTGCCGGGCATTTAATTTAACGATTATATTGCTGGTATAACATAGCAACATTTTGTTGCATAATTTCAGCAAGACAATGTCTGCATCGCTCTTTGTCTTTTACTTTCAACGCGGCGAGTAGTTCATGATAGCTTTCTATACGATCCTGTAATTCCGCTGGATTAATCGCTTCATAAAGATAATGTAAACCAGGTCCCATCCTGACCCACAGTTGCTCAATCATCTCACACAGGATGGGCATATTTGAACGATGATAAATCGCTAAGCGAAATAACCTGTTCGCATTAATGATTTGTTCCATGTCGCCCTTTTCTTGCGCCTGCTGTAATTTATCGAGCAATTTCTGAAGTTCCGCTATATCTTGCGAGGAGAGGTTTTCTACAGCCAGAGCAACTGCCATTAATTCCAGTTCGTAGCGGATCCGATTGATTTCGTCTAATTGACCTTTCCCCACTTCCGGTACTGTAAATGCTTGCGCTGGTGCGACAGAGAGCGCATTCACCGAAACCAGACGTAATAATGCTTCACGCACAGGTGTAATACTCATACCTAATTGCTCCGCCAGATTTTTAGTAATCAGGCGTGCGCCAGGTTTTAGTGCGCCAATACTTAGTTGATGTTTCAGGTCGTTCTCAACCTGCATAGTCAAACTGACATGTTTCATTTTTTCCGTTCCAGGCATTTTACTTCCTTCGCGTGTTTTCTTTCCGACCCTGCCTGCATAGCAGAAGGCGTTCACCTGGTGTGTTAAAATGAATAATCATAAGCCACTCACCTTTGTAGTTATTAGCAGCAGAATAATGATGTGGTCAGTTAATTAAAGCTGAAAATAAGCTTTTTGCCTGGATTTTTATGGCGGCTTTATGCCGCCGTCGTATCTTTAATCATCATCCGCCACGCGGATCACCACTTTGCCAAAGTTTTTACCCTTCAGCAGGCCGATAAACGTCTGTGGGGCGTTCTCCAAACCGTTGGTAATTTGTTCACGATAGTGAATTTTCCCCTCTTTCACCCATTGTCCCATCTCCTGCTGAAACTCATGGATACGGTGACCATAATCCTGACCAATAATAAACCCTTGCAAGCGAATGCGTTTTTTCAGCACCGTTGCCATCAACAGGGGTAAACGATCCGGACCGGGTGGTAGCTCTGTAGCGTTATAGCTGCTCACTAAGCCGCAGACGGGAATGCGCGCGGATGTATTGAGTAACGGTAGCACCGCATCAAATACCTTACCGCCAACGTTTTCATAATAAATATCGATACCTTTTGGGCACGCTTTCGCCAGTTGCTCGGCAAAATCATCCGCGTGATGGTCAAGGCAGACATCGAAGCCCAACACCTCGGTAGCATGGCGGCATTTTTCCGCGCCACCAGCTACCCCCACCACTCTGCAACCTTTAAGTTTGCCGATTTGCCCCACCGTCGCCCCCACTGGTCCTGTCGCTGCAGCTACCACCAACGTTTCGCCTTCTTTGGGCTGACCGATATCCAGCAGGCCCATATAAGCGGTAAAGCCTGGCATCCCCAGCACACCCAGCGACCACGATGGATTTTGCGGATGATCGCCAAGTTTCACCAAATCATCACCACTGGATATGTCATAGTCCTGCCATCCACTGTAGCCCAGCACCCAGTCACCAGGCTGGTAATCAGGATGATTTGACTCCACGACACGGCTCACCGTACCGCCGACCATCACGCCGTCAATGTCAACCGGCGGTGAATAAGATGGCTCATCGCTCATACGTCCACGCATATACGGGTCCAGTGACAAATAAACTGTGCGCAGTAATACCTGTCCTTCACCCGGTGTGGCGACATCATCTTCTTCAAGACGAAAATTCTCCGCAACCGGCGCGCCATGCGGACGCGAGGCCAGAACCCAACGGCGGTTACGCTGCTTTTGTTGCCCCATAATGCTCTCCTGTGCTTTTGGCATGAATCCATCAATAGTAGCAGGCTCGCAGGATTGGTTTTGTTTGCAGTCGTCACATCCCCTCTGCAACACGCAATAATTTCATCGAGGAATCCGTTGCTTCGGGCTGTTTTCGATAGTATTGATAACGTCATTATCATTATTTTATCGAGGCCAGACATGTCCATCCGTTTTGCCCGCAAAGCCGACTGTGCTGCCATTGCGGAAATTTATAACCACGCCGTGTTGTATACGGCGGCTATCTGGAATGACCAAACGGTGGATGCAGATAACCGCATTGCCTGGTTTGAAGCGCGGACCATAGCAGGTTATCCGGTGCTGGTGAGTGAAGAAGATGGCGTAGTGACGGGATATGCCTCGTTTGGCGACTGGCGTAGTTTCGATGGTTTTCGCCATACCGTGGAGCATTCGGTTTATGTCCATCCTGATCATCAGGGCAAAGGTCTTGGGCGTAAATTGTTAAGCCGATTGATTGATGAAGCGCGGGATTGCGGGAAGCATGTTATGGTCGCCGGGATCGAATCGCAAAATCAGGCTTCGCTGCATCTCCACCAGTCGCTGGGATTTGTCATCACCGCACAAATGCCGCAGGTGGGCACTAAATTTGGGCGCTGGCTGGATCTGACCTTTATGCAGTTGCAACTCGACGAACGCAGTGAACCGGACGCAATCTGATGAATCAGTCGCTTACCCTTGCCTTTTTGATTGCCGTAGGGATTGGTCTGGTCGTCCAGAACACGCTAATGGTGCGCATCACCCAGACCTCCTCTACCATTCTCATCGCCATGTTGCTGAACTCACTGGTAGGGATTGTGCTCTTTGTTTCTATTTTATGGTTTAAACAAGGCATGGCGGGGTTTGGCGAACTGGTGTCCAGCGTACGCTGGTGGACACTTATACCCGGCTTGCTGGGATCTTTTTTTGTCTTCGCCAGTATCAGCGGATATCAGAATTTGGGAGCGGCGACAACTATTGCAGTACTGGTCGCCAGCCAGCTAATTGGCGGTCTGGTGCTGGATATCTTCCGCAGTCATGGCGTACCACTACGGGCGTTGATCGGCCCAATTTGTGGCGCAATTTTACTTGTGGTTGGTGCCTGGCTGGTGGCCAGGCGCACATTTTAATCAGAGGATGGTGCCGCCTTTGGTTAACTGTTCGTGGCGCGCTTCCATATCTTCTTTATGCTTGCGACCGTGATGGGCGATCGCTGTGCGCAGACGCTGCTGCTGGGTGTAGCGATCTTCCCGACTTAACTCCGCGTCATCGCTCAGGGCGATTAATAATTCGTTCATATGGGCAATGACGCTCTCTTCAATCGCGGCATCCACGCGCGCGATGACTTCATCCAGATGCGACATACTTTCTCCTTAGCCACTTGTGAAATTTATCGATTCATCCAAATGATATAAGTCTGCGTGGTGCCGTCAAGCCAGTGCGTAAGATTTAAAACAGTGAAAACAACAGCGCCACCGGGAAACTCATCGGCCATGTTGCCCCCACCAGAAAGGCGCTTAAGAAACGGATGCGTTTCTTATCGTGAGAAAGAAACCAGGTGATAAGAAATGCGATTGCTGCCATAACCGCATAAAAAACAAGCATGTGTTGATAGAGAGACATGTACGGGCGTCCAGCCAGATGAATAAAACGCGCGCAAATATGCGTCATTTTTTGACGTGCATCAAGTTTTTTCACCAGTTTGAGAAAAAATCATCAACAGCAACTTGCCCTTATCCATCTTCAGAATAAGTATTATTGCGGATTTTCTTAACCCGTACTATACACATAGGGGCAATGATAAAAGGTGGCAAAAATGAATGTTTCCAGTAGAACTGTAGTACTGATAAATGTCTTTGCTGCTGTTGGTTTGTTTACTCTTATCTCTATGAGATTTGGCTGGTTTATTTGATGTAGTGATTTTGCACGCAGCACGTACTGTCAGAGAAATCAGTGCTCTGACAGTACGCAAGATCATCTCATACTCTTACGATCTGCAATATTATCCTTAATGCTTAACCATGACGTGGCGGACGACGGTGTAATCCTCCAGCCCATAAAGTGACATATCCTTGCCGTAACCAGAAAGTTTCTGCCCACCGTGCGGCATTTCACTTACCAGCATGAAATGGGTATTGACCCAGGTACAACCATATTGCAGCCGTGCGCTGACACGATGCGCCCTGCCCACATCTTTAGTCCATACCGAAGATGCAAGTCCGTACTGGCTGTCATTCGCCCAGTTCACCACCTGTTCTTCATTGTCAAAGGCCGTCACGCTCACCACCGGACCAAATACCTCTTTTTGCACGATGGCATCGTCCTGTAACGCGCCAGCCAGCAGCGTAGGCGCGTAGTAATAACCATTACCCTTGCGCTTTTCACCACCGGTGATCACTTTGATGTGCCCTGTCTCTTTCGCCTCTTCTACCGCCTTGCTGACACGTTCGAGATGTGCCAGCGAACTTAACGGTCCAAGCTCTGTGGACTCGTCATCCGGCGCACCAGATTTTAACGTTGCCACTGCAGCACCGAGTTTTTCCACCAGCGTATCGTAAATACCTTTTTGCGCGTAGATCCGACAAGCCGCAGTACAATCCTGTCCGGCATTGTAATAGCCAAAAGTACGAACACCTTCGACCACTGCTTCAATATCAGCATCATCAAAAACAATCACTGGCGCTTTGCCACCAAGTTCCATATGAGTACGCTTAATAGACGGCGCTGTATGGCTGATGATGTGCTCGCCGGTGGCGATAGAGCCCGTCAGCGACACCATCCGCACTTTGGGATGTCCGGTCAGCGGATCGCCCACTGTTTTGCCTCTGCCAAACAGCACATTAATCACGCCAGCCGGGAAGATATCTTTCGCCAGTTCAGCCAGCTTCAACGCTGTCAGCGGCGTAATTTCTGATGGTTTAAGCACTACGCAGTTCCCTGCCGCCAGCGCCGGAGCCAGTTTCCACGCGGCCATCATCAGCGGATAATTCCACGGTGCGATAGAAGCCACGACCCCCAACGGATCCCGACGGATCATTGAAGTATGACCTTCAAGGTATTCGCCGGCCGCCAGACCATTGAGGCAGCGCGCCGCCCCGGCGAAAAAGCGAAAGACATCGACAATCGCCGGAATTTCATCATTGAACGCACTATGCAGCGGTTTGCCACAATTACGGGACTCCAGTTCGGCAAAAACCTGACCATTTTCTTCAATAACATCGGCCAGTTTCAGCAGGCATTCCGCACGCGCTTTCGGCGTGGTTTGCCCCCATTCGGCAAATGCTGCATCTGCCGCGCGAACAGCAGCATCCACCTGCTCTGCGGATGCCTCGGCAATCTCCAGTAAAACGTCCCCCGTTGCCGGATTATAGACAGGCTGTTTTTCCCCTTCGCCGCTAACCAGTTCTCCGTTAATCAGTAACTTATGTTGCATAGCATATTCCTGTATCAGTGGTTATTGACCATTGTCGCCTTCGCGGGTTAGCCACCAGGCTCCCAGGATCGGCAAGGTTGTTACCAACATAACCAGCAGTGCCACGACGTTGGTTACCGGTACATCACGTGGTCGCCCAAGCTGATTGAGTAACCACAACGGTAACGTTCGTTCATGACCTGCCGTAAAAGTCGTAACGATGATTTCATCGAACGACAAAGCAAACGCCAGCATTCCTCCTGCCAGAAGCGCCGAACTGAGATTCGGCAACACCACGTAGCGGAAGGTTTGCCAGCCATTGGCCCCAAGATCCATTGACGCCTCAACCAGACTCCAGGAGGTGCGGCGAAAACGGGCGATGACATTGTTAAACACCACCACTACGCAAAAAGTCGCATGACCGACCACGATGGTGAAAAATCCCGGCTCCAGATTGATGGTTTTAAAAGCAGTTAATAGCGCCAGACCAGTGACAATGCCCGGTAGCGCAATGGGCAGCAGCAATAACAATGAAATGGCGCTTTTACCGAAAAAGTCCCGACGCCACAGCGCAGCAGCGGCCAGTGTCCCTAATACCAGCGCAATTAATGTCGCCAGCGCCGCCACTTTAAGTGACAGTGTCACAGCATCAAGAATATCACTACGCTGTGCTGCCACGCTAAACCAGCGCAGCGTCAGGCCTTGCGGTGGAAAACTAAACGCTGCATCTTCGGTATTAAAAGCATAGGCGGCGATAATCAGGATGGGAAAATGAAGGAAAACCACGCCGCCCCAGGCCGCCAGTTTAAGGAAAAACGGTGCGCGTTCAGAGTGCATCGAATGCTCCCAGACGTTTCACGAACGCCAGGTACAGTGCGATGAGAACAATCGGCACCAGGGTGAATGCCGCAGCCATCGGCATATTGCCAATCGCCCCCTGCTGGGAATAAACCATATTGCCGATAAAATATCCTGGAGGGCCAACCAGCTGCGGAACGATAAAATCGCCCAGTGTGAGTGAAAAGGTAAAGATAGAGCCAGCGGCAATACCCGGGATCGCCAGCGGCAGCACCACATAGCGAAAGGTTTGCCGTGGACGCGCGCCAAGATCAGCCGACGCCTGCAACAATGACGGCGGCAAACGCTCAAGCGCCGCCTGCACCGGCAGGATCATGAACGGCAGCCAGATATAGAGAAACACCAGAAAGCGCCCCAGCCCGGAAGTTGACAACGTGTTACCGCCCACCGCTGGTAATGTAAGGAACGCTGTCAGCAGTGGTTCCAGCCCCAGATGTTGTAAAAACCACTGCGCCACGCCATCTTTTGCCAGCAATAATGTCCAGGCATAAGCTTTAACAATGTAGCTTGCCCACATTGGCAGCATCACCGCAATATAGAAGAACGCTTTCATTTTCCCGCTGGTATAGCGCGCCATATACCACGCCATCGGAAAAGCCAGAATGGCGCTGGTGATAGTGACAGCCACAGCCATGGTTAGCGTGCGGAGGATGATGTCGTAATTCGCCGGATTAAACAGCGCACGGATATTCGCCAGCGTCAGTTCTGGCGTTACCGACATGGTGAAATCGTCAAAGGTATAAAAGCCCTGCCATAACAACGTCAGGAGTGAACCAAAATAGACAATGCCAAACCACATCAGCGGACCAAGCAGCAGCAAAAACAGCCCCAGTCCCGGTTTCCGCCAGAAGAAACCTGACACCTTACCCAATCCTGGGCGCGCAGGTGATTGCAATACGTTCATCGCCATTCACCTCTCCTCAACCAGCGGCACCATCACATCGCGCGACCAGGAAACCATCACCTGTTGTCCGGGCGTGAGCGTGGCAGGCAGTTCTTCGCCTGTCATATTGGCCTGACTCACCAGCAGTTTTTCACCGCCATTCAGTCTCAGTTCAAAACGGGTCGCCGCGCCCTGATACTGCACCGCCTGGATCGTGCCATTAACTTGCACTTCGCCGGGGGTGTTGAGGCGGATATGTTCCGGTCTCAGGGCAAAACTGCCTATCATGCCGCAAAGATTCTCGGCCATTAGCGGCTCAAAAACGTTGGATGTCCCGACGAATCCGGCAACAAACGGCGTGCGCGGGCGCATATAGAGGTCACGCGGTGAATCAACCTGCTCAATGCGACCGTTATTGAATACCGCAACACGATCGGACATCGATAATGCCTCGCCCTGATCGTGGGTGACGAAAATAAAGGTGATGCCAAGAGACTGTTGTAGTTTTTTCAGTTCCAGTTGCATCTGCTCACGCAGCTTAAGATCCAGTGCGCCGAGCGGTTCATCCAGCAGCAATACGCGCGGTTCATTCACTAACGCTCTGGCAATGGCAACCCGCTGACGCTGACCACCAGAAAGTTGTGACGGTTTACGTTGCTGTACAAATCCGAGCGCCACTTTCTCCAGCGCCTCTTGCGCCATTACGTGTCGCTGTTTTTTATCCACCCCTTTGACCATCAGCCCATAGGCCACGTTGTCAAGAATCGACATATGCGGAAAAAGCGCGTAGTCCTGGAAAACGGTATTCACGTCCCGCTCCCACGGTGGCAGATTGCTGGCGGGTTTACCAAAGATAGATATAGTCCCGCCGGAAAGCTGTTCGAATCCAGCAATCAGGCGCAGGCAGGTGGTTTTGCCGGAGCCAGACGGCCCCAGCATTGAGAAAAACTCACCATCTTTTATCGCAATACTGACACCATCTACCGCGCGCACATCACCATACAGTCGCGATACGTTGTCAAACTCCACTGCGTACGTCATAAAACACCCCAGCGAAGTTAGCGGCCGCCCATAATGGCAATATAATCCTGCGTCCAGCGACTGTAAGGAACAAACTTGCCCCCTTCTGCTATAGGCGTTTTCCAGAAGGCGATTTTATCGAAATAGTTAAAACCGTTTGTTTCACAACCTTTTTCGCCTAATAACGGACTGGCTTTACACCCTTCCGGCACTACCGGTAACGAGCCAAACCAGGCCGCCACATCGCCCTGCACTTTTGGCGTTAATGACCAGTTCATCCATTTGTAGGCGCAAACCGGATGTTTCGCTTCGCTATGTAGCATGGTGGTGTCAGCCCAACCGGTAACGCCCTCCTTCGGGAAAACGGTAGCGACAGGCTGGCCTTCGGCTTTCAGGGCGTTGGCCTGGTAGGGCCATGCACTGGAAGCAACCACACCCTCGTTTTTGAAATCGCTCATTTGCACGGTAGTGTCATGCCAGTAGCGATGGATCAAACTATGTTGATCGCGCAGCACTTTCAGCACCGCCTGGTACTGTTCTTCGGTGAGTTGATACGGATCGCTGATGCCCAACTGCGGCTGAGTGGCTTTAACGAACAACGCAGCATCCGCAATATAAATAGGGCCATCATAAGCCTGAACGCGGCCTTTATTGCTCTTACCGTCCGGCAGATTCTGCGTAACAAAAACCACTTGCCAGCTATCCGGCGGCGTCGGGAAGGTTTTAGTGTTGTACATCAACAGGTTCGGCCCCCATTGGTAAGGTGTGCCATAAACTTTGCCACTAACGTTAAACCAGTCGCCTTTAACCACGCGCGGATCGAGCGTTTTCCAGTTGGGAATCAATGCGGTATTAATCGGCTGCACGCGTTTGCCCATAATCAGGCGCAGCGAGGCATCGCCGGATGCTGTAACCAGATCGTAACCCCCTTTGGTCATCAGACTGACCATTTCATCAGAAGTCGCGGCGGTTTTCACATTCACCGCGCAGCCTGTCTCTTTTTCGAATTGCGTTACCCAGTCGTATTGTTTATCAGTTTGTCCGCGTTCGATGTATCCCGGCCAGGCGATAATATCCAGTCGCCCTTCCGGTTTATCTAAATTGGTAGGCGGTTCGGCGGCGTGAGCGGTCATTATTGTCATGGTGAGCGCACACAGGCTGCTGCGGGCAAATGTCTTGCTCATAAGGTCTTACTCCTGTCGTAATTAATTGTTCAGCCGCCGTGCCGTAAAAATATCTCCTTGTTTAACCATAGACGGCGGCTTGCAGGCACACCTTCGCCCCTGAGAAAATTTAATCAGGTTGTGAGCTACCGCGCATTATGCCGTCTGTGAGATTATCTTCTGGAGTATAGACAAGGGGTTAGGAAATATGACTGCTATTCGAAATTCATATTACCCAACCTAAGATGAATTAAATTAAACGCTATTACAGCCGTTCTTGAATAAGTTTGCCTAATTGTTTAACCGCCTGTTCTTCGCGCTCGCCCCACTGCCATGCAGTATTAAAACGAAAAAAACGTGACCAGTTTGCACCGGTAGAAAACATTTTACCCGGCGCAATACTGATATGATGCGTCAGTGCTGCCAGGCTTAATTCGCCCGCATCTAACGGCGCGGGGAGTTCCAGCCAGAGAAAATAACCGCTGTCATTATGATGAATTTTCACTTCCGCAGACAGATAACGCAGCAGTGCCTGCCAGGCACGTTGTTTACGTTCCGCAAGCTGGCGACGCAGGCGACGAAGATGGGCGTCGTATCGGCGCGTGGAAAGGTAATCCACCAGTGCAAGCTGCATCGGTGAGCTGGTGGAAAGCGTACTCATCAACTGCAAGCGTTGAATTTTACGTGCATGTTTTCCGGCGGCGACCCAACCAATACGAAAACCAGGCACCAGACATTTCGAAAACGAAGAGCAATGCAAAACACCATCGTGGCGATCCCACGCTTTCGCAGGCAGCGGTTTTTCCCGTCCAAAATAAAGTTCGCTGTAAACGTCATCTTCAATCAGCGTTACGTTGTATTGATTGAGCAACGCTACCAGTTGTTCTTTTTTCTGCGGCGTTAAGGTAAAACCGAGCGGATTCTGGCTATTAGTCATCAGCCAGCACGCTTTCACCGGATACTCCTGCAACGCCAGTTCCAGCGCCTGAAGGTCGATCCCTTCGTTAACGTCCGTCGCCACCGATAACGCCTTCAGCCGTAACCGCTCCAGCGCCTGCAACGCGCCGTAGAAACAAGGATTCTCTACTATCACCCAATCGCCTGGTTCCGTTACCGCTTGTAAACTGAGGTTTAATGCCTCTAACGCCCCGGCGGTAATGACAATTTCATCAGGAGAAATAGTGATGCCCTGTAAGGCATAGCGACGAGCAATAGCCTGACGCAGTTCTGCGTTTCCTGGCGGTAAGTTTTCAATCACGCTCATCGCCGTGGCGGTTTTGCTTACCTGCGCCAGCGAGCGGTTTAGTTGTTGGAGGGGGAAAAGTCGCGGGTCGGGAAAGGCCGAGGCAAACGGAACTACCGACGGATCGCGACTGGCCTGCAACATATCAAAAATATAGGTGTTGATATCGACTGCTTCATCTCGAGTGACTGGAATGACTGTCGCTTTCGGCATTTTTATTGCCTGTGGCGCAACGTAATAACCCGATTGCGGTCGCGCGATAATATATCCCTGACTTTCGAGCAACTGATAGGCATGGCTGACAGTCATAAAGCTCATGCCAGAAAGCGCCACCTGGTCACGCAACGAAGGCAAACGATCTCCGGGTTGCCAGATACCCGACGCAATCTGCTCGCGTAATTGTTCTGCAAGCTGCTGGTATTTTTTCATTATCGAATCGTTATTATGTGCAGGTGATTCGGCAGTCTATATCAGTTGTTAAAAATGACAACTTTTCATTAACTGTTATCAAACCATCACCAGCGATAACTCTTTGCCAAGCGCCTTAGCCGCAAGCTGGACGGCGTCGATTTTTGTCGCATGGTGCAAGTTAAATAAGCGCGTAATTTCCTGTTTAGGTTTGCCTAATATCATGTACCCACAATAACACGAGGGGGTACAACAATGAACATCGGTAAAGCAATCATCAACTACGCAGCGCGTCGCAACATGGACATTACCTGATTGACGATGAGACCGTGGCGTTCTGGGAAGCGGATAACGATTGTGAATGGATGTTCTCCTACATGATTGGTAATGATGGTTTCCTCCACTTTAAAGGCAATGTGTATCTGCTGTAGTGGTCAACAAAAATTGGCCACGGCTTTAGAGTTTTTCCAGAACAATCGTTCTGATTCATTCGGCGTCAAACCACCGTTATATTGATGAGGTCTGAGCTGGCTGTAATATCCCGTGATGTAGTTTGTTATCGCTGCGCTGGCTTCGCTAAAATTAGCGTATCCATTATCTGGTACCCACTCCGTTTTCAGGCTTCTAAAAAAACGTTCCATCGGGCTGTTATCCCAGCAATTTCCCCGGCGACTCAGGCTTTGTTTTATCTGATATCTCCACAGTAACTGTCTGAAATTTCTGCTGGTATAGTGGCTCCCTTGATCCGAGTGATACAGCAAATTAGCGGGCTTTCCTCGCGCTTCCCAGGCCATGGACAGCGCTTTCGTTGTCAGTGCAGAGTCCGGGAAAAATGACATCGCCCAGCCAACCGGTTTACGGGAAAACAGATCAAGCACAACGGCTAAATAAGCCCAACGTTTACCCGTCCAGATATAAGTCACATCGCCACACCAGATAGACTGGCCCCCTGAATCTCCAGACAACCAATATCACTTATTTAAGTGATAGTCTTAATACTAGTTTTTAGACTAG
>NZ_PTRU01000048.1:0-17750 GCF_002965245.1 Escherichia sp. MOD1-EC6021
CTAGTCTAAAAACTAGTATTAAGACTATCACTTAAATAAGTGATATTGGTTGTCTGGAGATTCAGGGGGCCAGTCTAATCTTCCCCTTTGGGTCCATAAACGATCACTATTGGAATATCTGTTTCACTTTGAATTTTTGCTATTATATTTTCTGCAATCGAAAATGAAAATATACGTTCCTGCGAGCTACCTTCTAAATTGAGCGCAATGTAAGATCCTAACGATCGCATTTCCTCGCGTACCTCATCGAGTACATCATCGCTTAATGGCAATTCATATATTGACCTGACTGCCGGAAAACCCGCCTCACGCATGATAAATGCCCATGTCATGGGTACAGGAGCCCGGAGATTCTGATCCATCCGGGACGCGTTCTTACACAAAGGGGAATAGCACTTCATGGTTAAACCGACGACCTGGAAATTCGTTTTTGCTTTCAACTGACTGATAAATATCATCGTTTTCAGGTTCTTTTTACGCATCGCCTCTATACAAAGATCCGGCGTACCGTATTGCAGTGTTATGTTCTTCGCTAAATATTTTATTTCTTTTAATGTTGCGTGATCCTGCATAGTCATTGTGACTAATGTTAATTTAGTCTGTTCAAGTTTGAGCGAATTAAAGACTTCTAAATTAATTGTCGACGTAACAATTAATAGATGCTTAATTTTATGCAATTCAAGCGCCCGAATAACAGGAAAGATGGCCATAGCATCGCCAATCTGATCGGGAATATGTATGACAACAAAGTCTGTTTTTTCAATATTAAAATTATAAGCTTTATAATCGTAGTAACTAAATGCAATACGTCTCAACAATGATACTAAAAACATAACTAACCTCGCCTCCCTACTGGTTATAATGCAATGCAGTCTATCAGAATCATCAGGGTACAATTTTGTGCATATGCGGACTTTTATGTTTCATATCTCGAACCTGTGGGCCCTCTGCTTAATCCTTAAACAACACCAGCAACTCCTGCGCTTTCATCTTCCATCGAATTTTTCATGTTGCCGCTAATCAGCCATAAAATCATTTGCAGATGCGCTCTGTCGAGGTAGTCTCATAAGGTTCGTTTATAGATCGACGGCAATGTGAGTTACCTTTTCCATACTAATTATAAAAAGACAGTACAAACAGGATCATTATGGACTCCACGCTCATCTCCACTCGTCCCGATGAAGGGACGCTTTCGTTAAGTCGCGCCCGACGAGCTGCGTTAGGCAGTTTCGCTGGTGCCGTCGTCGACTGGTATGATTTTTTACTCTATGGCATTACCGCCGCACTGGTGTTTAATCGCGAGTTTTTCCCGCAAGTAAGCCCGGCGATGGGAACGCTCGCCGCATTTGCCACCTTTGGTGTCGGCTTCCTTTTCCGACCGCTCGGCGGTGTCATTTTCGGTCACTTTGGTGACCGGCTGGGACGTAAGCGCATGTTAATGCTGACCGTCTGGATGATGGGCATCGCGACAGCCTTGATTGGTATTCTTCCTTCATTCTCGACCATTGGGTGGTGGGCACCTATTTTGCTGGTGACACTGCGTGCCATTCAGGGATTTGCCGTCGGCGGCGAATGGGGAGGCGCAGCGTTGCTTTCCGTTGAAAGTGCGCCGAAAAATAAAAAAGCCTTTTACAGTAGCGGTGTACAAGTTGGCTACGGAGTAGGTTTACTGCTTTCAACCGGACTGGTTTCATTGATCAGTATGATGACGACTGACGAACAGTTTTTAAGCTGGGGCTGGCGCATTCCTTTCCTGTTTAGCATCGTACTGGTACTGGGAGCATTGTGGGTGCGCAATGGCATGGAGGAGTCCGCGGAATTTGAACAACAGCAACATAATCAAGCGGCCGCGAAAAAACGCATCCCGGTTATCGAAGCTCTGTTACGACATCCCGGTGCTTTCCTGAAGATTATTGCACTACGACTGTGCGAGTTGCTGACGATGTACATTGTTACTGCCTTTGCACTTAATTATTCAACCCAGAATATGGGGTTACCGCGCGAACTTTTCCTTAATATTGGTTTGCTGGTAGGTGGATTAAGCTGCCTGACAATTCCCTGTTTTGCCTGGCTTGCCGATCGTTTTGGTCGGCGCAGGGTTTATATCACAGGCGCGTTAATCGGAACGTTGAGCGCATTTCCTTTCTTTATGGCGCTTGAAGCACAATCCATTTTCTGGATAGTTTTCTTCTCCATCATGCTGGCAAACATTGCGCATGACATGGTGGTGTGTGTGCAACAACCGATGTTTACCGAAATGTTTGGTGCCAGTTATCGCTACAGTGGTGCTGGAGTCGGTTATCAGGTTGCCAGTGTGGTTGGCGGTGGATTTACACCTTTTATTGCCGCTGCACTCATCACTTACTTTGCCGGGAACTGGCATAGCGTTGCCATTTATTTGCTGGCTGGATGCCTGATTTCTGCAATGACCGCTTTATTGATGAAAGACAATCAACGCTCGTGATAGCCTGGCGAAGATCATCCGATCTTCGCCTTATACTTTTGTTTCACATTCCTGTGACATACTATCGGATGTGCGGTAATTGTATGGAACAGGAGACACACATGAATAATAAGGGCTCCGGTCTGACCCCAGCTCAGGCACTGGATAAACTCGACGCGCTGTATGAGCAATCTGTAGTTGCTTTACGCAACGCCATTGGCAAATATATTACAAGTGGCGAATTACCTGATGAAAACGCCCGCAAACAAGGTCTTTTTGTCTATCCATCACTGACCGTAACCTGGGACGGTAGCACAACTAATCCCCCCAAAACGCGCGCATTTGGTCGTTTTACTCACGCAGGCAGCTACACCACCACGATTACTCGCCCTACTCTCTTTCGTTCGTATCTCAATGAACAACTTACGTTGCTGTATCAGGATTATGGTGCGCATATCTCTGTGCAACCCTCGCAGCATGAAATCCCTTATCCTTATGTCATCGATGGCTCTGAATTGACACTTGATCGCTCAATGAGCGCTGGTTTAACTCGCTACTTCCCGACAACAGAACTGGCGCAAATCGGCGATGAAACTGCAGACGGCATTTATCATCCAACGGAATTCTCCCCGCTATCGCATTTTGATGCGCGCCGCGTCGATTTTTCCCTCGCGCGGTTGCGCCATTATACCGGTACGCCAGTTGAACATTTTCAGCCGTTCGTCTTGTTTACCAACTACACACGTTATGTGGATGAGTTCGTTCGTTGGGGATGCAGCCAGATCCTCGATCCTGATAGTCCCTACATTGCCCTTTCTTGTGCTGGCGGGAACTGGATCACTGCCGAAACCGAAGCGCCAGAAGAAGCCATTTCCGACCTTGCATGGAAAAAACACCAGATGCCAGCATGGCATTTAATTACCGCTGATGGTCAGGGTATTACTCTGGTGAATATTGGCGTGGGACCGTCCAATGCTAAAACCATCTGCGATCATCTGGCAGTGCTACGCCCGGATGTCTGGTTGATGATTGGTCACTGTGGCGGATTACGTGAAAGCCAGGCCATTGGAGATTATGTCCTTGCACACGCTTATTTACGCGATGACCACGTTCTTGATGCGGTTCTGCCGCCCGATATTCCTATTCCGAGCATTGCTGAAGTGCAACGTGCGCTTTATGACGCTACCAAGTTAGTCAGCGGCAGGCCTGGTGAAGAAGTCAAACAGCGGTTACGTACTGGCACGGTGGTAACCACAGATGACAGGAACTGGGAGTTACGTTACTCAGCTTCTGCACTTCGTTTTAACTTAAGCCGGGCCGTAGCAATTGATATGGAAAGTGCAACCATTGCCGCGCAAGGATATCGTTTCCGCGTGCCATACGGGACACTACTGTGTGTTTCAGATAAACCGTTACATGGTGAGATTAAGCTTCCCGGCCAGGCTAACCGTTTTTATGAAGGCGCTATTTCCGAACACCTGCAAATTGGCATTCGGGCGATCGATTTGCTGCGCGCAGAAGGCGACCGACTGCATTCACGTAAATTACGAACCTTTAATGAGCCGCCGTTCCGATAATAAGTTATGAACCTTCTTATCAGAAATAGATGTGAAGGATTAAGTAAGACATCTGGCAAATAGCCTGCAATAAACGCGGGCTGTTTGCTTCCTTGGGCAGATGCGAGTTTTATTATCGTCTTAATGATTTCCACATATTAAAAGCAAGTATGCTTTCAAAACACAATTATAAAAAATCCCGCCAACAACATTAGTTTTTATAAAATTAAATATAAGACTATGGCTTTAGAATATTTTTATTTCTAATAGACGAGATTTTTCCTGTTATGATATAATATGCTGAATTAACACATGTTAACGATTTACCAGTAATGTAAATAAATTTTCGAGGAGATCATTCCAGTGGGACGTAAATGGGCCAATATTGTTGCTAAAAAAACGGCTAAAGACGGTGCAACGTCTAAAATTTATGCAAAATTCGGTGTAGAAATCTATGCTGCTGCCAAACAAGGTGAACCCGATCCAGAATTAAACACATCTTTAAAATTCGTTATTGAACGTGCAAAGCAGGCACAAGTTCCAAAGCACGTTATTGATAAAGCAATTGATAAAGCCAAAGGCGGCGGAGATGAAACGTTCGTACAGGGACGTTATGAAGGCTTTGGTCCTAATGGCTCAATGATTATTGCTGAGACATTGACTTCAAATGTTAACCGTACGATTGCTAACGTTCGCACAATTTTCAATAAAAAAGGCGGCAATATCGGAGCGGCAGGTTCTGTCAGCTATATGTTTGACAATACGGGTGTGATTGTATTTAAAGGAACAGACCCTGACCATATTTTTGAAATTTTGCTTGAAGCTGAAGTTGATGTTCGTGATGTAACTGAAGAAGAAGGTAATATTGTTATTTATACTGAACCTACTGACCTTCATAAAGGAATCGCGGCGCTAAAAGCAGCTGGAATCACTGAGTTCTCAACAACAGAATTAGAAATGATTGCTCAATCTGAAGTTGAGCTTTCCCCAGAAGATTTAGAAATCTTTGAAGGGCTTGTTGATGCCCTTGAAGATGACGACGATGTACAAAAAGTTTATCATAACGTCGCAAATCTCTAATGATATTTTAAAGAAATCTGTCTTTATGGCAGATTTCTTTAATCTCATATAATTCTTATAAAAAATATAATGTTTAACTCGTCATATTGCTTATAAAAAATCCCCGTTCCCAGAGAAATAATATTTATTAAAATGGCAGGTCTTCTTTTTCTGATTACCGAAGACAAAGTGGCAATTACGTATAGTTTCCCGATAAAGACGCGACAGCTACATCCCGCATAAGGCATTTTTCTCTTTATCTTTGTACGGTACTTCATGGAACAGAATTTTTGACCCTGTGAATCGTGATGTCTGTTGGGGAGGGGCAATTTGCTCACTGAAGCGTGAGACTCGATTAAGCGCACGAAACACAGAAATCAAAAAACCCGGCCACTTTTTTTTACAAAGCGGCCGGGTAAAAATAATTTTTATTTTTTAACTGTTTTGAGACTTATAGAGATATCTCAAAACTAAAATTTGGCTCCTCTGACTGGACTCGAACCAGTGACATACGGATTAACAGTCCGCCGTTCTACCGACTGAACTACAGAGGAATCGTGAGAACGAGGCGAATATTAGCGACGCTCATCCACAATGTCAAAGCCTGTTTTTTAAATTTGAAATCGTTTGCTGAAATAATCTGCACTTTGTCGTTTATTCCGACACAACTGGCTTTTTTTCACACTTTTGCGGCTCAGGTCGAGGATATTTCCACAGCCAACGTCCAGTAACCATTCGCCAGTAAAACAGCACGGCCCGCACAGCCCAGTCGGCAAACATTCCCATCCAGACACCAACCACACCCCAGCCAAGCATGATTCCCAGCACATAACCGACTACAACCCGGCAACCCCACATGCTCAACATAGAAACCCACATGGCGTAACGTGCATCGCGAGCACCCTTAAATCCAGCGGGTAGCACCCATGAGGCAGACCAAATAGGCATAAATAAAGCATTTAGCCAAATCAGAATCACAACGACATGTTTAACCTGTGGATCCTGGGTGTAAAACGATGCCATAACCCCGGCAAAGGGAGCCGTTAGCCAGGCGATGGCCGTTAATCCAAGAGTGGAAAGCCAGAACACATGCCGCAACTGAATCTCTGCTTGCGCTATCTGTCCTACACCCAACCTTCGGCCTGTAATGATCGTAGAAGCAGAGCCGAGCGCACTTCCGGGTAAGTTGATAAGAGCCGCAATTGAAAACGCGATAAAATTTCCGGCAATAACACTGGTCCCCATCCCGGCAACGAACATTTGGGTTAATAACCGACCACTGGTAAATAACACTGATTCGACACTCGCGGGAATACCAATCCCCATGACTTCCCAGATAATGCTAAAATTCAGCGGTTTAAAATAGCTCTTTAACGAAATCCTTAGCGCAGGATTAAAACCAATCGCCAGCACCCACAAAATTGCCACTGCGCCAATATAACGAGAAATGGTTAACCCCAACCCAGCCCCGACAAATCCCAGTCCCGGCCAGGAGAAAAGGCCGTAAATCAATATGCCGCTAATAATAATATTAAGAATATTCAGGCTACCGTTAATCAGTAGCGGTATTTTCGTATTCCCTGCACCACGAAGTGCCCCGCTACCAATCAAAGTGATGGCAGCTGCTGGATAACTGAGTACCGTCAGCTCCAGATAAGTCAACGCCAGTGCTTTAACTTCTGTCGTGGCATCACCCGCGACGAAATCAATAATTTGCTCGCCAAAATGATGAATAAGCGTTGCCAACAGTACGGCAAACAACGTCATGATCACCAATGACTGCCGCGTCGCCACCCTCGCTCGTCGTCGATCCCGCTTACCGAGACTAAATGCCACAACGACAGTAGTACCAAGATCGATAGCAGCAAAAAAAGCCATAATGACCATATTGAAGCTGTCCGCCAATCCCACGCCGGCCATCGCATCTTTTCCCAGCCAGCTGACCAGAAAAGTGCTCAGAACCCCCATCAACAGGACACAGGCATTCTCCATGAAGATAGGAACAGCAAGCGGGGTTATCTCGCGCCAGAACAACACTTTGTAGCTCTTGCGTTTAGCGTGCCAGCGAGTGCCGTGAACAACCTGGCGTAAAGCAGAGGAGATATTCAAAGCCGACCTTAATTGCAGAAAGTGAAACCACATTTCAAATAATGAGGGAGAATCAGCAAAGCTGCAAAGATTTTCGCCAACAAATTGTCTGCAAATGCAACAAACTGTTGATAGAAACGGCAAACAGTTGGGAAAATTAAAAATCGGGTTTGACAAAAGATTTTTCGCCGTTAAGATGTGCCTCAACAGCGATTCCTCTGTAGTTCAGTCGGTAGAACGGCGGACTGTTAATCCGTATGTCACTGGTTCGAGTCCAGTCAGAGGAGCCAAATTTCTGAAAAGCCCGCTTTTATAGCGGGCTTTTTGCTATATCTGATAATCAATTTCCTCTTCACTGTTTTCCATCACCTGCCGCTTGATATCCTCAACTGAAAGTCCTGCATTACAAAGTTCCAGAAAGCGCCAGACATAGTTACGCTGAAGTTGTCCTCGCTTCAGTCCCAACCAGACAGTATTAGCATCAAAAAGATGCCGCGTATCCAGGCGGATTAAATTCTTTTCCTCTTGTTCACCGCTGGATTGTTCGGCAACTATTCCGATCCCAAGCCCAAGAGCAACATAGGTTTTAATGACATCAGAATCCTGCGCACTTAATACAATATCTGCCAGCAAACCTTTGCGGGCAAATGCGTCATCAATACGTGAGCGCCCCGTAATCCCCTGTCGGTAAGTGATTAACGGCCACTTCGCTATTGATTCCAGCGTCAATGGTGTAATTTGCGTCAAGGGATGATCGAGTGGAACAAGCAAACTATGGTGCCAACGAAACCACGGGAAGGCGACGAGCTGCGGGTCATTACTCAAACGCTCGCTGGCGATACCAATATCAGCTTCACCATTATGCAACAACGTCGCAATTTCCTGTGGCGTCCCCTGGATTAGCTCGAGCCGAACCTCCGGGAAAAGTTCGCGAAAAGATTTAATGACCTCTGGCAAACTATAACGTGCCTGAGTATGCGTCGTTGCAATAGTGAGAACGCCAGACGTATCGTTGGTAAACAGGTCTGCAAGCCGACGAACATTACTGGCTTCATTCAGAATACGTTCTGCAATGACCAGTAATGCTTTGCCCGGTTCAGTCATGCCCAGCAGTCGCTTACCTCGTCGAACAAATATTTCGATGCCAAGTTCATCCTCCAGTTCCCGAATATGACGGCTGACGCCGGACTGTGAGGTAAAAAGCATATTCGCAACCTCTGTCAGGTTGTAATCCTGACGTGCAGCCTCGCGGATTATCTTTAGTTGTTGGAAATTCACGGTAAACTCCGGGCAGTTCAGATTTTCCGTTATTGTTAAAGTCTAATGCCCGGCATAACAAATAATAAAAACCCGCATCTTATTCCATCCCGATATAACGCTTAGCTCACCAATTGCCACTGCCTTTTTTCCATCACTGGAGAACTCATCACTGACATTAACAACTCTTTCACTGCCTGTGCCTGTGGTGATAAGTTCGCTCTGGCGGGTAAATTTAATGACAAAGAGAGACTCATGGAAGGTGTGGTAATGCGTGACATCCACCCGTTTACTGCGCCACATAACGAACGCGCGGCCGATTCGGGTAATACTGCAACGCCCATGCCGCTGGCAATCGCTGCGGTAAGCGTGGCAATAGACTCAATTTCACCAATGACTTTTGCCGTGAGTCGCCGTAGGGAAAAAGCCTCATCAACACGAAGTCTAACAGCACTGTAATCACTGGGAAGAAAGAGGTTCATTTGCGCAATAGCATTAACATCAACGCTTTGCCCCGGACAATCTTGAGTCCCTACCAGGAAAAGATCTTCTTTCAGTAAAGCCTGACTGGATACACCAGCCACAGGGGAATGCTCATAAATCACCGCCATATCGAGTTGGTGATTTATCAGTTTTTCGTTAAGCACTGCACCGCTATTTTCATGAAGATAGATAACGACCTCCGGGAATTCAGCGCGAACCGCCTGTAATAAGGGCATGGTGATGGATGACGCAGCGGTTCCTGGCGCAAAGCCAATCGAGACTTGCCCCGATAATGCCTGACCAACGTTATGCACCGCCAGTTGGGCCTGCTCACACTGACGTAAAATGGCCCGCGCATGGGTATAGAGAATTTTTCCGGCGTCAGTTGGCGTAACGCCCCGTTTTGTGCGAATCAAAAGTTGTTGATTAAACTCACCTTCCAGTGTGGCAACCTGCTGGCTGAGCGCTGGTTGTGCGATATGCAATACTTCAGCAGCCTGGGTCAGGCTACCAATATCTACAATTTTTACGAAGTATTTCAGGCGTCTGAAGTTCATGTTGCCTCCGGTTTTTAAGAGTCGGCCCAAGTGCCGCCATTACTTACAACCAGAATGCAAGATGCTTGCCAGTTCTATTTTGGCGTTGATGCGCAAGCTAACCAACTGTCAAATAAGAGATTATGATAGATTCGTCATTGGCTCTTTTTATCTGCAGTCGCATTCACCTGCCCTATAAAAGGAGGGTATGCACCACGATGGTTCATTACCCAATAAGATTGAAAGCTCACCACTTTGTTGAAATTGGCAGCAAACAAACAAAAAAATGCATTTCACCCTTTGACATCACCATGCACTGCCATTAATATGCGCCCCGTTCACACGATTCCTCTGTAGTTCAGTCGGTAGAACGGCGGACTGTTAATCCGTATGTCACTGGTTCGAGTCCAGTCAGAGGAGCCAAATTCAAAAAAGCCTGCTTTCGAGCAGGCTTTTTACTTTCTAATTATCAACGCTCTTAAAACATCTGTCTTGAACCAGAACTAATTTGCACAGGCATTCCCGATCGACGTTGCAACGCAGCATTTGCGCGATTTACATCAACTTCTTGCCCGTTGATAAACGCCCGCAAAGATGGGGTTACCGGCAATGGCACTTTTCGGTCAGACTCATATTCTGCACGATTGCGCGACAGCGGCTCATGAACTTCCAGCCACTTTGAACCATCCGGTTCCGTTGTGTATTTCACTGGCTGATCAATAATTTGTACACGAGTGCCTACAGGAACATTATCAAACAGATATTTGATATCGTCATTACGCAGACGAATACAGCCCTGACTTACACGGAGCCCAATACCAAAATTGGCATTGGTACCGTGGATGGCATACAACCTGCCAATATAAATCGCGTACAGCCCCATGGGGTTATCGGGCCCCGCAGGAACAAATGCGGGCAAACTCTCCCCTCGTTTCGCATATTCGCGCCGGGTGTTCGGCGTTGGCGTCCAGGTTGGTGCTTCTTGTTTACGTTCAACGGTAGTTACCCAGTTACGCGGGGTTTCTCGCCCAGCCTGGCCGATACCAATAGGAAAGACTTCCACTGTATTACTGTCTGGCGGATAGTAATAAAGACGCATTTCAGCGACGTTAACCACAATCCCTTTACGAACAGTGGCGGGCAAAATCAGTTGCTGCGGAATGGTGAGTTGTGAGCCAGGCTTCGGCAAAAAAACATCAGCGCCCGGATTCGCTTCCAGCATATTACTTAACCCTTGCCCGTATTGTGCGGCAAAAGTCTCCAGCGGCTGAGTATTGTGATCAGGAACAGTTACAGTAAGCGACTGCCCCACTAAACGGCTACCCTCTGGAGGTAATGGATAAGTTACCGCCAGGCTATTTTGGCTGGCAAAAAGCAGAGCAAATGAGCAAAAAATATTTACACGACGCATCATGTCCCTTTCCTAAGTCGCGAAAGCTATCCGTTAAGTATAGCTTTTATCAGACTTTTCGTTTTTAACTGTTCAAATCAGAAGTCGTATTCCCCGGTAGAACAATATTACTGGCAGCAAGTTCGCCCATGTTGTTATATATCGCACAGGCAGCTTCGATGATGGGCATCGCCAGAGCTGCGCCACTCCCCTCACCTAAACGCATCTCCATATTGAGATAAGGCTCCAGCCCCAAATGCGACAGCGCAATACGCGCCCCTTTTTCTGCCGACAGGTGAGAAGGAATGAGATACGGTTTGATTGCAGGAGACATCTGGCAGGCTGCGAGCGCGGCAGCATAAGAAAGAAATCCATCCAGCAACACGGGTAAACCGCAGGAAGCAGCGCCTAACATCACGCCAGCCATTCCGACCAAATCAAATCCACCCACTTTTGCCAGGACATCAACGCCATCCTGCGGATTTGGTTGATTCAACGTAATCGCCCGGCGCACAACATCAATTTTATTAGCCAGTTTATCTGTCGGCAGGTTTGCGCCAATCCCAACCACTTCTTCAGGATCCCGGCCAGTGATTGTGCTGACTATTGCCGCTGCCGGTGTCGTGTTTGCCATCCCCAGTTCACCTACACCAAACAGCGTGACACCGTTTTTTGCCAGCTCCCGCGTATAACATATGACGTCCAAAAGCAACTTTTCAGCCTGACGGCGACTCATTGCCGGAGCTGAAGCAATATTGCCGCTACCTCGTGCGACACGCATGTTGATAAGCCCGGGGATAGGCTCAGCACTATCAATACCAACATCAACTACGTGGACGTTAGCGCCCGCTTGTGCTGCCAGCACACACACGCCGGTTGTTCCGCGGGTCATATTTTCAGCCTGAATGGCTGTCACTTCTTTTGGGGAAATAGCGACCCCTTCCTCCCAGACGCCGTGATCGGCACACATAACCAGTACCGCTTTTTTGCCCACATGCGGTATGCCATTCAACCCCGGCATTCCCGCCAGTTGTATGGCAAGCGCCTCCAGCCTTCCCAGGCTACCAACAGGTTTGAGTAACCCGTCAATATGCCGTTGTGCACGCGACATAGCGGCAGGATCGATAGCAGGGATCGTATTCAGTAAATCGGCAAGTGTTTGCATGTCACGTCTCTTTATAGCAGTGCCAGCAGGAAGACCAGTTCACCAAGCTCTATAGCAGCTCCCAGCGTATCGCCGGTTTGCCCGCCCAGCGTACGTTTGAGAAGCTGACCGAGGATGAAAATCGCCACCATCGTCACCACCATAGCAGCCACACCATGCATACCCGGCAATAATACGGCAGCAAAAATAGCGGCTAAGCCGAGTGTGACGCAGGTTTGTCGCCCATCAATTTTGCCAATGAACACATTGCCAAGCCCTTCTTCCCGCGCATAACGATGACGATACATCAATAATGCGGCAGTCCCGCGGCTGACCGCACATGCTGCCGCCAGCGATGCAAGGATCGGTTCGCCACGCAGAGCCAACTCGCTTAATACCAGAATCTTTGCCAGTACAACAAAAATCAATGCCAGACCGCCATGGGTGCCTAAACGGCTATCACGCATGATTTCCAACATGCGATCGCGGCTACGTGCAGAAAATACGCCATCACAGGTATCGGCGAGGCCGTCCAGGTGGAATCCCCCGGTCATCAGCGCCAGCACAAGTACGCTAAACAGTGCCGCCAGTGGTACGCCACACCATGCCTGCAGCACCATGAAGACCAGCCCGCTAATCGCGCCAAGCAATAATCCAATTAAAGGAAAAGTAATAATACCGCGAGAATAATGCTCGAAATCCAGTCCCTGGGACCAGCGACGCGGTACAGGCAGACGCGTAATAAATGAGAGCATCGCCCAAAATAATTTACTCATTTGATTTTTACTCCAATACCAGAAACCACCAGCCATACTTCATTTGCCGCAGCGGCCAACTGCTGATTTACCCGCCCGGCAATATCACGAAAATGTCGTGCCAGACGACTCTCCGGCACAATCCCCATTCCCACTTCGTTAGTCACTAATACAACCTTTGCGGGGCAACGTTGGCAGGCAGCAATCAACGACTGAATCTCAGCATTAATCGCCTGTTCCATCGCCTGATAATCCCATTCATCAGGGTCTTTATCGCCGCCATAATCAAACAACAGATTAGTCACCATTGTGGTAACGCATTCCAGCAACACAACCTCATTCGGGTTAATGTCTGCATGAATTAATTCATCAAGATGTTGCCAGCGCTCCACTGTGCGCCAGTGCTCCGGGCGGCCTTGCCGATGATGTTCTATCCGTGCAGCCATCTCATCATCAAGGATTTGCGAGGTAGCGATATACAGAACCTGTGAAGAGTCCCCAATAAGCGCCTCTGCGTGGCGACTCTTCCCGCTCCGTGCGCCCCCCGTCACCAAAATCATCATACCGACTCCTGATTCAAATGTATGATGGTATTCATTGAACAGAACAATGGATCCCCCACCGTTGCTGACCGCAAAACATTTACGCGATTAATACTGCGCGTAATATAATTAAAAATCCAGCATTCTCAATCCATTACGAAATAAGATGGCATTACGGAATAGCCAGACTTTCTCGTGTTAACGTCCGACAAAATGCGTCATTGACAGCGGTTTCTGTGGATTGACACATTTCATTCAGATAATGAATTAATGCTACTGCCGGACCAACCAGCAAACGGGCATTGTGTTCTGAAATCCAGGCTATTGATTCAACGTCAGCGACAGATCTGCGCTGTAAAAGAACTTGTAAAACAACGCAATAGAATTATCCGGAATGGTGGCGACTATGCACTAGAACACCACAATTTCGCTCTCTCGGTAAGGCACTGTCACAGCATTCAACAGAATGTGACTTGCCAGATTTATTAGCGCCACCAGATGTTTAACCGGGTAACCACGACCCAGTCGGGGATATATTCCATCTTCTCGCTGACATCATCAAGAATAAAAAGGTTTATCACACTCAGAGCAACGTTCTTCAGCAGGCGGGATAATTCTTCAACATTTAGAAGATGTGTTATTAAAGGCATACAAACTGGACGTATTGTATTTTCTTTTGGTGGTTGACCTAAGGTAGCAGTTTATCCTGATGCGCTGAGATTTCTGTAATATCTACGTCAACATTCTCCTCGAATAGAAAATGCAGCCCCGGCAAGTGATTCACATTTTTTAACAAAACGTTGTTAGCGTGCCATTTTCAGAAGCTCTCCAAGAAAGCGAATTCTTTTCTCAAATTCTGCATTCTCAGACACAGCTTTCTACTCCATGGCAATGGCCCAAATACGAAGTTGCTCAGGATCATTAGTGGTGCTGAGAAGTTAAATAACCATGCGGAGTACCACTCGTCATCACGTATTTATATATCATGAAGCTATTGTTGTGTTTTGTACATCAGTAGATGTATTCTGATATACTCCTTTTGCTAGACATAACCTTTCACCTGCTTGCAAAGCTTCTGTGTTCTGACATTGCCAAATTGTTGCAATTCTGTATCCAGCCTTCTTTCAGTCATAGCTTCGGGCCGCGATAAGACTCACTGATCTGACCCTGATTCCTCTTGCAGACTTTATAGACCAATTAAAATGCAGTTTCTGCAGGTCAACGTCTGACCATCATTGTCATCACTCTGGCCATTAGAGTAACCTTCTGCATTCATCCTTTTGTAAAAAGTTTATAGACTGGCCCCCTGAATCTCCAGACAACCAATATCACTTAAATAAGTGATAGTCCTGATACAAGTTTTTAGAGTAGTCATTAGTGAACAGATAATTGTTAACTTAGAACCAGTAAAATGCAAACGACGCACCACGCTGGGAAAATCGCTGCTATTCAGCAGAGTTTTGTACCGAGAATTGTGGCCAGCCACTTATTGCTCTCGCGTAAGCAGGTATCCCCATCGTTTACCAGTCCAGCACATCTTGTGGTCAGGCAGAAGAAGAGCAAACTGTTACTGGACTCACTGCATGCATGGTGGAGAAAAATGCCACGCTATCCAAAAATCCAGACTGGGAGAATGGTTCAGCTGTGTACTGAATCAGTGGGGCGCACTCTGTTATTACAGTGTTGACGGTCAGGCGGAGGCAGACATAATGCCGCGGAAAAAGCCCTTTGTGCCATCTGTCTCGGAAATAAAAACTTTATGTTCTTCGGCGGCGAGCGCAGTGCACTGTTGTATGGGCTTATCGGCACTTGCCTTCTGAACGACATTGATCCGGAAGCGTATCTGCGCCATATCCTGAGCGTACTGCCGGAATAACCTTCCAACCGTATTGATGAACTCCTGCCATGGAACGTAGTTCTCACCAATAAATAAGCATCAATATGATTCTCCATTAACGCTTACCTTTTCTCCGGCTATTTTTGATTTTTTTTGCTTTTCCCCGCCACTTTATGGTGATTATCACATCAATATACATCGACAGATATTAACGTAACTGAAGTGAGGTGAAGCATGAAATTTGAACGCCATCATGAAATATTGAAACGACTCAGTAAATTCGGTTCTGTAAAAGTATCCGATCTGTCCAATAGCCTCAATGTAACGAAAGAAACTATTCGATCAGATCTTAATGAACTTGCCAGACTTGGCTATCTGACTCGATATCATGGCGGTGCTTTTATCGTCCTAGACTCGCTTGATACTATTGCGAAAAATGAAATCGCTTATGCGCTTGAAAATTATGATACAGCCCAGGGAATAAAAAAATGCCACTCAACTATGAAAAGTCAAGTATGCGTTATTGGTTCGTTTAATGTTGATATCATCAGTTATTTGCCGAGGCTTCCCACTATCGGAGAATCGCTTCTGGCAAGTAATTTTATATTTTCACCGGGGGGAAAAGGTTGTAACCAGGCGCTGGCAGCAAGCTTTGCCGATACTGATGTTTATTTCATAACAAAAGTAGGTACAGATCACTTTAGTGATTATGCGATCAACTTTATGAATTCGTCTAAGATTTATAAAAGTATAATTTATCAAACGAAAGAAACGCAAACCGGAACTGCCACGATCCTTGTTAATGAAGGTACTGGCGATAATGTTATTGCGATCTATCCCGGTGCCAACATGACAATGTCGTCCGATGAAATAACTATTCAGAAAGAAGCGATTATTAATTCTGATGTCATACTTCTGCAGCTCGAAACAAATTATACCGCTCTGCAACAAGCGATCACATTGGCGCAAAAAAACAGTATCCCGGTCATTATTAACCCGGCACCCTATAATGATATCGTCAACGAACTTATTCAGGATGTTGATTATATCACCCCCAATGAAACAGAAGCTGGTTTACTGTCCGGCATAGACGTACACGATCTTGAATCAGCTAAACGAGCTGCAGAAGCTATCCACAATAAAGGGGTAAAAAACACCGTTATCACGCTCGGTAGCAAGGGCTCGCTCGCATTTGATGGCAAAAAATTCATTCATTCGCCAGCGTTTCCAGCGGTCGTTAAAAATACGGCAGGAGCCGGGGATGCTTTTAACGGCGCTCTGGCATCAGGACTTGCGAAAGGAAAATCACTGGAATCAGCACTGTGTTATGCCAGCGCCTTTGCATCCCTGGCGGTGGAGACAAGCAATGCTTCTGACATGCCTGAACATGAATCTGTGATACATCGAATTCAGAGTATACATTATCAGCAAACTATTTTTACGCATTAAGAAGGGACAGAGAATGAATAACACCAAAAAATCACTAAAGGTGCTCTTTATTGGAGAATCCTGGCATATTCATATGATTCATTCAAAAGGATATGACAGTTTTACCTCAAGTAAATATGAAGAAGGTGCGACCTGGTTACTCCAATGTCTGAAAAATAGTCAGGTAGATGTCACCTATATGCCGGCACATACGGTACAAATTGCCTTCCCTGAAGATGTGGCACAGTTAGAACAATATGATGCCATCGTTATTAGTGATATTGGTAGTAATACTTTCCTGCTACAAAATGATACTTTTTATCAGCTTCGCATAAAACCAAACGCTCTCGAACTGATTAAAGAATATGTGAATAACGGTGGTGGGTTATTGATGATTGGCGGCTATCTCTCATTCATGGGAATTGAAGCAAAAGCCAATTATAAAAATACAGTTCTGGCTGATGTGCTCCCGGTTACGATGTTAGATGGTGACGATCGTGTCGAAAAACCAGAGGGTGTTATTGCACAGCCATCACAACCTGACCATCCGGTTATTAAAGGGTTCTCTGAATATCCTTTTTTCCTAGGTTATAACCGGGCGATCGCTAAAGAAAATGCTGAGGTGGTATTAACAATAAACAACGATCCATTACTGGTCTTTGGTAACTATCACAACGGGAAAATAGCCTGCTTTATGAGTGACTGTTCACCGCACTGGGGTACACAGCAGTTTATGTCCTGGCCGTTCTATACCGCGTTGTGGGTAAATATACTGACTCATATTGCAAGATAATAATAATAATGGGGTAACACCAGTTACTCCATTTACTATAATAGAAGGATTGATGTATGAAAAAGAATAAGTACTCAACTCCCTTATGGGTGCTTGCCACGATTCTTGCGGGTATGCTCTCCCCTATGCAATCAGCGGTGAATGGTCAATTAGGTCACTGGTTACAGGACGGTAATGCATGCGCAGTTATCTCCTTTGCCAGTGGTTTAGTCGTGATGTTTTTTATTATTATGGCGCGAAAAGAAATCCGGCAACAATTTGCGGCAATTCCTTCTCTGATTAAAAACCGAAAAGTTCCTCTCTGGAACTGGTTTGCCGGTCTCTGTGGAGCGATGGTGGTATTTTCTGAAGGCGCATCAGCCAGTAGACTGGCCCCCTGAATCTCCAGACAACCAATATCACTTATTTAAGTGATAGTCTTAATACTAGTTTTTAGACT
>NZ_PTRU01000049.1:0-15348 GCF_002965245.1 Escherichia sp. MOD1-EC6021
GCGAACTGCTTCCGTGGCGCATAGCACTGCCAGCTGAATAACACATCCCCGTCAATACGGCCCTCGCTGTACGCTTACCGACAGCCAGTGGGGAAAAGTGTATGTCCTGCGCGTGTTGCATACCGCACAGAAGTGGCCATAAAATTCCAGTCAGGAATAATACTTTTCATTTTTAGTTTACTGCTCCCCCAGTAAGAGCGATATATTCCGAACAGTCTTGTCTGGGAGGTATGGTGCAGTCAGCGAAGAACCGCCGAGAATCCTCGCCCAATGCGGGCGGGGAGCAGTAGTCTTCGCCACCCGCCCTCTGTGCACTGACCGGGTGATCCTGTCAGTGAGCGTGGTTCTGCCACTTCATCCGAATTCTTTCTTCCAGTTTGCTATGCAATCCGCCTCCGATCCACTGGCTGACCAGAGCTGCTGTTGCAAATGAACAGAAAGTCAAGGCGAATCCATGTTTAAACGTCTCCGGTAGTTCCTGGCCGGCGTGCTGAGTGATGATGGAAAACCCTATATATATAATAAAGGTACAAAAAATTCCTGTGTGGGCGAGCCAGGCAAACCATTTGGCCACCCTGTATAACCCGTATTTCAATGGCATCTCCCGTTTAATATCATGAATAATCATTGTATCTATCTTGTGGGTCAGAGATTGAAATTTTGTAAATATCATAAGTCCTTAGTCCATCTAAAGTGAGATTTACCGTATCTGAATATATCAAAATGCTAAGGCAGAATCCCCGGAAATTTGTGTATTACTTCTGTAGCAGACACGGCAAAATCGTTGCATTACAGGTGCATCTGCTGGGGCGTCTGTTTATCGATGCATCAGATTTAATGTCTGACAGTTACTTTTCTGTATCACCCACACTCTCTGCTTTTTCATTGCTACTGTCATATTTATGTCTGTTGCGCGGTTTTATCTGTGTATATAAAATACATCTGTATTCATTGTTTTCTAAAAATTTGCGTATGTTGATAAAAAATCCGATTTCTTATTTCCATATTGGCACGTTTTTATTTTCAGGAAAAAAACGTCATCTTCTGGAATACTGGAAAGCAGAAGTTATCATGCGGGATAAGTTTGTTTTTCACCGGCTTATCAGGAACGGTATGCAGAGGCAGAGCGGTTTTCTTCTGTGGTGGCGCCTGGCTAATGAAATGTATATATCGGGGAATAAAAAACAACGAAAATGTGCGATCAAGATAAAAAATGCGCTTATGGCAAAGTATGGATGTGATATTGGTCTGGGGGCGCAGATTGGTAAAGGCCTCGTGCTGCCCCACCATTCAGGCGTCGTCATTCACGGAAATGTAAAAATCGGTGAGAATGTGATTATACGGCAGAATACGACCATTGGCGAAAAGGAATCTGACAGCAGAGAGAATTATATCGTTATTGGTGATAATGTCGATATCGGTGCCCATACGTGTATTATCGGGCTTAACGTAAAAATAGGCAGTAATGTAAAAATTGGAGCCATGTCTTTTATTATGGAGGAGGTTCCGGATAACTGTACTTACGTTACCAGGAAAGAATCACGGGTAATTATGCGTTAATCATGATGATATTATTCACAGTTTTATTGTATTGTTGATTGAGAAATTTATACGTGCGGGGGGTATGGCCTGAGTACAGGAAGGAAGCCCCCGTGATTGTGGTGATTTTTTTGTTACTTTATTTCAGTATGCGGCAGATATCCATTGCATCCTTGCGGTCGCTTTTTTCCTTTCAAAAGGCAGTTACGTCGCTTCTGCCTTACATCTGATGAGCCTTTGGTGGCATCCATGAGTCTGTAAGCAGACTCTGATACACAATGTCATGATGTTATCTGAAATGTTTATTGCTCAGTCTGCCGTTCCTTCATCCTGAGCCACCGTTGTTCATCAATAGGAATTAAAACCCCCAAAAGATTAAAAAACACCACAAAACGGATATTTCTTCAACACTCCTTATGCACCATATGAACGGAAACGACTATTAAACAGGATAACACTGATTGATAAAGGGTATGAATGGTGGTTTTTTGCTCCGTTCCCCGTAAAATGGACGCAACTTCCCCTCTGCGGCTCTCAGCCGCAACACTGCATTCGGGCCAGCGGCTCATGCATCATAACCAGCTCTGCCAGACGGTATCCCCGCTTCAGCACCGTAAACCGCATCTGACTTCCGCACAGGATGCATTTCAGCGGGTCAACCTTCAGTAACCGCTGATACATCCCTCTCCAGGTGATTTGCATCGCCGTCTTTCTCACCGTCTCCGTTATGACGTACACAACATCTTCCAGTAACCGGCGCTTCACCGGACTCAGGAAACCGTAGTACCTCACCATACGGAACCCCTTATCCGCCACATGCCAGGAGAACCTTTCCATGAACTCATCGCCAGTCATCACCAGGTATTCTTCCTGTTTTGTGCGGTGGCTGTTGTAACGCAGACCAATTTCATCCTGACCGGCATAGTGTTCCAGACGGCTCATTGGCACCGGCGGCTTTTTCAGGTAAGAGCCAAAGTACACCGCCACATGCGTGGCGTTATCCATCACCCGGGATACGTTGACATTCCAGCCACGCCGGTAGTGAGTGTCCAGGAAGCGATTCCATTCCCGTCTGCCGCTTCCCTCTGCTGCCAGCTCAGCCGGTATCACCAGCTCCGGGTATTTCCGGGACAGTAATCGCGTTATCCGGTAACGCCACATGCGCATCACCTTACGGGCGTAAAAATGAAGGTTTTTCCAGGTGTGAGCTGACGTCACACCGCCGGCTGTTGTCGACAGGTGTATGTGCGGATGCCACTGCTGGTCTCGTCCCCATGTGTGGATCACCGTGAATATCCCCGGCTCCACGTCCGCCTGACGGCAGATTTCCAGTATCACATTCGCTGCGATACGGCTCATCTCTGCCAGCAACCACCGGTTGTGGAATATCAGGGACCAGTACTGGCAGGGAAGTGTGAACACAATATGCTGCCACGGGCTGTCGGGAACCAGACTCAGCAGATACTGTATCCACTGTGCGCCAGCCTTCACCCCGCAGTGCGGGCAGGAGCGACTTTTACACCGGAAGCAGACCTTTTTTGTGTGGCAACAGTCCGGTGAGGAACAACACCACTGTGTGTAACCCATCAGCGTGGTCCCGCAGGCCATGATTTTTGTCACCGACTCAATGACCACCGGACGCACTGAACCTTCCGGTTGTTTCTCCAGCCAGTTAAGCCAGCGGTTTCCCTGCTGAAAAATGTCGGCAAAACGGGGAAGCATCAGAAGGGCGGGGGGACTCCGTCCGGCCAGTGAACCGTGCCACACTCCGGGCAGTACATGCCGCCGGCGCTGATACCGGCAAGAATGGTCGCAAACTCCCGCTCCGTGCAGCGGGCGATTTCAGGATACCCTTCGTCATCAACACGAACAAACCAGAAGACCAGCTTTTTGTTTCCCGCATCCACAAAGAACGGAATACCCAGGTCAGCGCAGCACTCAACGGCATCGTCAAAACTATCAAAGCGCAGAACTTCTGCGTCTTCTTCGTCAAAGAAGTCATCGTCGTGAAGCTTCACGACATAGCGGGGAAGTTTGCTTCTTTGAGAGGCGGGTTTTCGTTTTCGGGGTTTAGCTGAACGGGCCATATAACTACCTGAAAGACAATGATATTGTTTGTTTTTATAACGGTAATTTCAGGCCATGACAAGCCGCAGCCGCCAGGCTGCCTACTCGAGCTGAAGGATCTTAAAACAGGTTTCCATAGTGCTCCTAGATTTTCTCTTTCTGGACATTGCCGTCTCCACTGGTTTAAACACGGCAATGAAGACTGTGGTGAAAAGAGTTAATTCCCGGAGTGACTGGCAGGATGCCAGTCAATGATCGGAAGCATGCCAAATCGTGATCGATTGTGATGCCAAACTGTGATCGGAGATGGATGCCAAATCATGATCGATTCGAATGCCAAACCGTGATCGATTTAGATGCCATTTTGCAGTCACTGACCTCTCAGGAAAAGAGAGGTCTTACAAAAGACGGACAGACCTCATTTCTGCAACTATGAAAATGACACTCAGGTTACAAAACCGGCCAGAATAATCGGCGCCAGGCGAACTGAGTTATTGTCGTCTCATAGACCTTCCTTGAGGGGAGCTTGTATCTATACGAAGCCTTTCTGTAACGCAGGGGATACATAATTGCATTGCATCTGTAAATGTATATATACAATCACAAGAAATAATTACCTATGGAATTAATTATTGTGGTTTGAAAACAAAAAAATTAAAACAAAACTGTGTAGAAATTTTGTTTTTTTTTTAATCAAGCTACAGGTATTAACCCTGCTCTGTAATCCCGTCATTAATTCTTTACGCACCAGGGAATAAAATAACACATTGATTTCAAATTGTTTTTGTTGTTCTTGTTTTCTGCTGTGAAAGTTTTTTTGAATTGATTTTTGGTTTATTGATTGCCATGCGCTATCAATCCCTGCATCATAATTGCCTGTCAAAAAACATTAAGGTTTATAAAGTAAGCGGCTAATTTTTGGCTCTTATTTTGTTTATGTTTTGTTTAACCTTTGATTGATAACCTCCGACCCACCGAAATGACTGATTGAGTTTTATCTGAATGATTAATTTTTCTTCTTAGAAAAGAATATAACTGTTGTAATAACTATGGTTAAAAAATCATTCTATTTTATTTTTAAATGTTCAGTTTGAACGATAACCATTGATTCTGTAATCAGATTGTTCGAGCATGTCTCCAGCTCCGTTAGTGCTGTACTCAATTTTGAATATGGTTTAAATGTTTGCAATGAATTATGCAAAGCTAAATACTCTCATTGCGTAGTTATAGAGTTCGGGAGTGAACTTGCAAAAGAAAGGTGTCTTGTTCATTAGGAACACATTCAGTTAAAAGAAAGACACCTCAAGATTGCCTCTGATATGGAGGTGGTAGACATTAATTAGATGACAACTTGTATTTAATCACCTGCAAAAATGAAGGGTAGAGGGCAAGTTGTTCGTGCGGGGAGGTTTTTATGTTCGCATTCAAAAATACAAAACAATTTGTCAGGGGGGCTGCAGGATGTTTTTTATTACTATTTATGGGGTGTCACCCTTCATGGGCTGGTATTCAGGTATCCCCAATGACGGTTTCTCTGGATACCCACAATCAATATGTTAGCAGCATTAAGGTCTTATCTGATTCACAGGAAACGCAATATATTAAAGTTGATATCAAAAAAATTGAAAATCCAGGCTCACCAGAACAAAAAGAGGTCGATTTAATTGATAAAGCCGGGGCGATAATTGCATCACCACAACGGTTTATCCTGCCTGCAGGAGGGAGTCATGTTGTTCGTTTGTTATCGGATGGTATTCCGTCAACAGAAGGTGTCTGGAGGGTGTATGTATACTCTGTAGGTGATAATGACCAGGATGAGGCATCAAAAGGCAGCGATGCGAAAATAGCAATTAATATTCACTGGGGGGCACTTGTTTATAATGAACCAGAAAAACCACAGCCACAGCTTTCGTTTAATCCAGTAACAGGGTTACTGACAAATACCGGAAATACCCGGATTTTTATTACCCGATACGGGTTTTGTCATGCCACAGAAAATTGTCACTGGCAGCATTTGGATTACGCCATTTATCCCAACACTGCAAAGCGCCTTAATATCGAAGGAGGAAGAAAAGGAAACACATTACTCATAGAATCCCGGAAAAATAATTCAGCACCGGAATATACGAAGGTGGAGTTTTAACCTTCTTTCTGTTCTTTAATTCTTTATGGTTTTAAATTCTTTTTTATTTTTAAGGAATAATATAATGAAGTCCAAATTTAAATTTCTTTTGTGTCCACAGTGAAAAGGTTCTTAATGCGCTGAGGGATTTTCTGGTTCTGGGTTATACCCGAAGGGAGGCCTGTGAACGACATGAGGTTTCTCAGGGATATTTCTCTGGTGCTCTCGGGCGTATTCAGCGTACCCATCAGGCGGTAAACAGGCTGGTTCCTTTTTATATATCAGAAGCCGGTATTCCATATACGGGATAACAGTTGCATGAAAAATTTATCGCTTTCAGTACTTCTGCTTCTGGCAGGGGGTGGGGTTTCTCACGCCGCTGTTCAGAAAACCGTATTCAGTGCTGACGTGGTGGCCTCGGCCTGTCATGTGGTGGTGGATGCGGACAGCACCGGCAACAGTGGTCGGCTGACATTCGGGACTTACCGCAAGTCCACGGGGGCGTCTGTGCCTCCGCGTGACTTCACTGTGCGTCTGTATGAATCCGGTGCCACGGTTCAGGGCTGCTCAGCCTTTAAGGCAGGGCAGGTCGCCACCCTGGATTTTGGTAACCCGGGGCAGCTGGACGCCGGGGGCGTGGTCACCCGCGGTGCCGGTGATGGTATTCGCGTGGATGTGCGGGCGGTGGATGCGCAGGCAGATTATCGCGGACGTCTGACTCAGGACAGTCATTCGGTGAATTACCCGGTGGAGTTTGCCGCGAAAGGGCAGTTTCGTTTTCGTGCACAACCAGTGTTTCCGGAAAATGTGAAGGCGGGAGAATACACGGGTGCACTGACCTTTGTGGTCACGTATCAGTAACGGAGAAAAGGATTGTGTGTGCAGGAAAGAAGGCAGTCGCAGAGCCGGTTTCGTCCGTGTTTTTCCGTCGGGCCGCACTTGCGCTTGCCGTATCAGCTGCTTTTGCCAGTGCCACAGGTATTGCAGGTGAAAAACTGGATATGTCCTTTATCCAGGGGGGGGGCGGGGTTAACCCGGAAGTCTGGGCAGCCCTGAACGGCAACTATGCGCCGGGGCGTTATCTGGTTGACCTGTCCCTGAACGGGAAGGAGGCCGGGAAACAGATACTGGATGTGACACCACAGGACAGTAATGAACTGTGTCTGACAGAGGCATGGCTGACGAAGGCCGGGATTTACGTCAGTGCAGATTACTTTCGTGAGGGATATGACGCCACACGACAGTGCTATGTGCTGACAAAAGCCCCGTCAGTGAAGGTGGATTTTGATGTTTCCACCCAGAGTCTGGCGCTGTCCATTCCCCAGAAGGGGCTGGTGAAGATGCCGGAGAATGTGGACTGGGATTACGGGACCAGTGCATTTCGCGTGAACTATAACGCGAACGCCAACACCGGTCGTAATAACACCTCGGCCTTTGGCTCAGCGGACCTGAAAGCCAATATCGGGCACTGGGTGGTGAGCTCTTCTGCCACGGCCAGCGGCGGTGACAGCGGGGATAACTCCGCCACGATAAACATGTTCACGGCCACCCGGGCCATCCGCGCACTGAGTGCGGACCTGGCGGTCGGGAAAACATCCACCGGGGACAGTCTGCTGGGCAGCACGGGAACGTACGGCGTGTCGCTGAGCCGGAACAACAGCATGAAGCCGGGCAATCTGGGGTATACCCCGGTGTTCAGCGGCATTGCGAACGGGCCGTCGAGGGTGACGCTGACACAGAACGGGCGGTTGCTGCATTCGGAGATGGTGCCGGCGGGGCCGTTCTCCATCACGGATGTACCGCTGTATACCAGTGGTGATGTGACCATGAAAATCACCGGTGAAGACGGGCGCGAGCAGGTACAGAACTTCCCGCTGTCGGTGATGGCCGGGCAGTTAAGCCCGGGGCAGCACGAGTTCAGTGTGGCAGCCGGTTTGCCTGACGATGACAATGACCTGAAAGGTGGTGTGTTTGCAGCGTCATACGGTTACGGTCTGGACGGGCTGACGCTGCGCACCGGGGGGGTGTTTAACCAGGACTGGCAGGGTGTCAGCGCCAGTGTGGTTGCCGGTCTGGGGTACCTGGGGGCGGTATCTGCTGACGGGGCTTATGCCACGGCGAAATACCGTGACGGCAGCCGCAGCGGAAATAAGGTGCAGTTATCCTGGAGTAAACAACTGGAGATGACGAACACCGGACTGCGGGTGAGCTGGTCACGGCAGAGTGAGGAATATGAGGACATGTCCTCCTTTGACCCGACAGAGTTGTGGTCGCAGTCAAATCATGGTCGCCGGACGAAGGATGAATGGAATGCCGGTGTCAGTCAGCCGGTGGGTGGACTGTTCAGTCTGTCGGTGTCCGGCTGGCAACGGAGCTATTACCCCGCATCCACGACCGGGAGTTACCGGTACAGCGATGACAACGGTAAGGATACAGGGATTACCGGCACCCTGAGCACACAGATTAAGGGTGTCAGTCTTAACCTGGGCTGGTCCGGTTCACGGAACACCCGGGGGGGAAACAACTGGTCTGCATCGGCGTCAGTATCGGTACCGTTCACACTGTTTGACCGTCGCTACAGCAGCAGTACGTCGGTGAGTACGAGTAAAGACGGTGGCACAGGCTTCAGCACCGGTGTGTCCGGCTCGCTGAATGACCGTTTCAGCTATGGCCTGGGCGGTGGTCGTGACAGCGGTGGTGGTGTGAGCAGTTATCTGAATGCGTCGTACAGTGGTGACCGGGCTTATCTGAGTGGTGCCCTGAACCACACGCAGTCCGGCGGAACCAGCGGTTCTGTCTCGGTCAGCGGTTCGGTACTGGCCGTTCCGGCGGCGAAAGACATTATGTTCAGCCGCACGACCGGGGATACCGTGGCCGTGGTGAATGTGAAAGATACCCCCGGAGTGAAGGTGACGTCCGGTAACGGAGAGACTGACAGCGACGGCAACCTGGTGGTGCCGCTGAACAGCTATGACTGGAACACGGTGACGATTGATGCGGGCACACTGCCGCTGAGCACAGAACTGACGAACACCAGTCAGAAGGTGGTGCCGACGGACAAGGCGGTGGTCTGGATGCCGTTTGATGCCCTGAAAGTTAAGCGTTACCTGCTGCAGGTGAAGCAGCGTAACGGTGAGTTTGTACCGGGTGGAACCTGGGCGCGGGACAGTAAGAACACGCCACTGGGCTTTGTGGCCAACAATGGTGTGCTGATGATTAACGCGGTGGATGCGCCGGGTGATATCACCCTGGGGCAGTGCCGGATACCTGCGGCGAAACTGCAGGATACTGAGAAACTACAGGAGATTACGTGTGAGTAAGCGTAACGCAATAACGACGTTTTTCACCAACCGGGTGACGAAAGCGCTGGGGATGACACTGGCGCTGATGATGACCTGTCAGAGTGCGATGGCTTCCCTGGCGGCAGACCAGACCCGCTATATCTTTCGCGGGGACAAGGATGCGCTGACCATCACGGTCACCAACAATGATAAGGCGCGCACCTTTGGTGGTCAGGCCTGGGTGGACAATATCGTGGAGAAGGACACCCGTCCGACTTTTGTTGTGACGCCGTCCTTCTTCAAGGTGAAGCCGAATGGTCAGCAGACGCTGCGTATCATCATGGCCTCGGACCATCTGCCGAAGGATAAAGAGTCGGTGTACTGGCTGAACCTGCAGGATATTCCGCCGGCTCTGGAGGGCAGCGGTATTGCAGTGGCGCTGCGCACGAAGCTGAAGCTGTTCTATCGTCCGAAGGCCCTGCTGGAGGGGCGCAAGGGGGCTGAAGAGGGCATCAGCCTGCAGAGCCGCCCGGACGGCAGAATAATGCTGGTGAACACCACGCCATACATTTTTGCGATTGGCAGTCTGCTGGACGGAAACGGGAAGAGAATTGCCACGGATAACGAGACGGCACAGAAACTGCTGATGTTCATGCCGGGGGATGAAGTACAGGTAAAAGGGAATGTGGTTAAGGTTGCTTCACTGAACGATTACGGTGAACTGCAGACCTGGACAATTAACCAGAAAAAAACGTCAGCGTCTTCCGGGGAGAAGGTATCTGATTCGTCGGTTAATTTGCCTGATAAAGCAGATAAAAAATAACCGCCCTCCGGAACACGGAACAGAGGGGTAATAAATGAAGAAAACAATGATGGCAGCCGCCCTTGTTTTAAGTGCGTTCAGTATTCAGTCTGCACTGTCCGCTGAATACAGCGAGAAAACACAGTATCTGGGAGTAGTGAACGGTCAGGTGGTGGGTAACAGTGTGGTGAAGGTGACCCGTACACCGACAGACCCGGTGCTGTACCGGAGTGGAGACACGACGCCTCTTCCCGGCAGCCTGACCATCCGCAGCGCAGAGTCCAGGGCTGCATCAGGTGGCCTGACGTATATCACGGTGAAGCAGACTCTGCCGGGTAACGGGGAAGCCCGCATCACCCTGAAGACGGCCCTGATGGTTGACGGAAAGAGAGTGGCACTCAGTGCCCGACAGCAGGGTGAGGATGTGGTGATAACCGTTCCGGAGGCACAGAAGCTGGTTGAGTTAAGAACGGATGCACCGGCAGAGCTGGAAGTCCCGGTCAGTTACCGGGGAAATCTGCAGATAGCGCTGCAGGTGGAAGACTGAGGATTCATCTCCGACAACAGATGCAATACATCCGTGACTCCGGAACGGGTCATATTGGTAAAGGGATTTACCGTATTTTTAAACGGGAATAACGTAAAGCTATTCTGAGTTAAACACAGTGTTTAATGAGATGCGGTTAATTAAATGAATCCGCAGGGGATAGTTTTGCGGTAATTCCGGAAAAATAAGGATTGCCGATTTCAGTTTATTATTTATGAAATGTCAAGGTGATTATTTTATGAAAAAGACTCTGATTGCACTGGCTGTGGCTGCCTCTGCTGTATCTGGTATGGCACATGCCTGGACGAATGGTGATTTCAATGGTTCGGTTAATATCGGTGGTAGTATCACTGCAGATGATTATCGTCAGAAATGGTCATGGGCAGTTGGTAGCGACATCAATGGATTTAATAATGCATTAACGGAGCTAACCGAAAATAGAACCAAACTGACCATTACTGTAAATGGCGATAAACCGATTCTGCTGGGTAAAACCAATGAAGCGTTTACCACGCCAACAGAAGGTTTGGGTGCAATCCCATTGATTTCTATCACTGACTACGAACACAAGCCGGTAACTGTTCTCGCTGCTGCAGGTAATTATAATTCACCTGATGTATTTTTTGATTTAGCAATGAAAAATGATGCTGGCGTAAAAATTGGCACAATAAGAGTCAATGCTCAGGCTGCGGGCGTTGCTGTCCAGGGTAACGGCGCTGGCGCTCTAACAGACCAGAATAAAGCGGAGTCCTATTCATTAGGCTTTAATGCTGGCGGCACCTCAGTTTATAAGGGGGGGCTGCCCGAAAACATCGGTGCCGGTGGCAGTCTTACTGCGGCTGACGCGGCATCAAGTATTATAGCAAAGTTTGGTTCGCTATCTACAGATGAGTTATTTCAGCAGGTAAAACTTATCTATCCTGCGTTGCAGGATTATGCACACGGTACGAAAAGATATTATGATAAAATGACTAGCAAGTCTGGTGCGGTAGCGAAGGCATCTTCTTATGCACTGGGTATTGCTAACGGTCAGACTATTGTGGCAACTTTTGATCAGGCTGTAGCTGCCAGCACTCAGTGGAGCGCTCCGCTGAACGTAGCAATTACTTATAACTAAGTTATCGTGATGAGCAGTCAATTTATTGTTGACACGTTCTGATAACAGGTCGGCATTTCAGTGTGGGAGCTCTTTTTATTGTGAGGCTTATGCTGATGCCGACCACTTTAAATTTAATAATAGCGATTTGTTTTTATTTGTATTGTCCGGATAAAACAGAGAAAATAAAGATGAAAATAACGCATCATTATAAATCCCTTCTTTCAGCCATTATTTCGGTGGCCCTGTTTTATTCGGCAGCGCCACATGCAGATATTCTTGATGGCGGCGAAATTCAGTTTAATGGTTTTGTCACTGACGAAGCCCCCAAATGGACCTGGCAAATAAGTTCACCGGACCAGACCTGGGCAGTGGATACTGCAGATGCACGTACAGAGAACGGGCAACTGGTTTTTAATTTGCGTGACAAAGGATCCCTGCCGTTTCTGGAAGGGCATTTGTATGAGGTGGCTGAGCGCGGTGGTCCCGGATTCACCCCCTTTATTACCTTCAGCAGTAACGGACAGCCTTTTACTGTGACGGAAGGAAATGGTACCTCAGCACAGCACTTCCGCGCCTCTGTCCCGGTGCGTGACCCGGAGACGGGAAATGTGTCGGGACAGCTTTCTTTCACCCTGAACCAGGGGATGGTCGTCAGCGCCGGCAGACAGGAAGACGGGGCATCCGTACCGGTCGGGATGTCACTGGTCAGTGGACAGAGCGTGACGGATGTACAGTCAGGAACGTTGCCACAGGGGCTGAAAGCCCGACTCTCTTCTCTGTTACTGATGAATCAGAATTTTGGCAATGGCATGAATGCGGTGGATAACGGACAGGTTATCAGTCAGGGGGTACTGGCTGACGGTCGGGTGATGAATCTGGCTGCGGCATATGCCTCAGCGGTATCGGATTTTGAACTGCGGCTACCGGCAGAGGGCACGCCTGCAGCATGGCAGGCAGGGCTGAATGTGACGGTTACAGTACAGTGATGGTTGCAGGGATATAAGGAGAGAAGAGAAATGAAAAAGGTGACGTTGTTTCTGTTTGCTGCCAGCCTCCTGCCTTCCTGTGTACTGGCCTGGAACACGCCGGGAGAGGATTTCAGCGGAGAGCTTAAGCTGGAAGGCCCGGTGAGCAGCACCCGTAATCCGTGGGTATGGAAAGTCGGACAGGGAAATGAAGGTCTGGAGGTTAAACAGAGCCGCGGTGTTCGTGACGGTGAGCAGGCAATTCCGGTCGCACTGCCGGCGATGACCGTTTTACTGGGAAAAACCACCCTGACCACACCGGCAGGACGTGAGGGGCTTTCTCCCCGGGTCAGTTACGGAAAGGGTACTGAGGGATTTTCGCTTGAATGGACAGCACCAGGCGTGGCGGAGGTGACGCTGCCTGTCACCGGAGATAATAACGTCCGGGCAGGCACATTTGTTTTCAGAATGCAGGCTGCGGGGGTGTTGCGCCATGTGAAGGACGGACAGCCGGCGTATGCCGGTGTGTATGACGACCTGAATGTGAATGGTCTGCCTGGTGAAAGCACAGCCATGAAGGCTTCTGATATTCCGGGTGTTCTGCAGAAGATGTTCAGTGGCGAAGGCCCCGGCTGGCTGCAGACAATGACCATCAGTGGTTATTCGGGAGTGAGTCATTTCAGTGATGCCTCTCTGCGTCAGGTTGAAGGTGCGTATGGTGCACAGACTGTGGCAGGCAGTGGTGAATTACGTCTGAACGGCATGATGCCGGAACGCTGGCGGGTATCACTGCCGGTAAGTATTGAGTACCAGTAAGCAGGAGGACGGTCCGGTGCTGAATATTATTCATCGTCTGAAGTCCGGTATGTTTCCGGCTCTGTTTTTTCTGACTTCAGCCAGTGTGCTGGCGCAACCCCTGATTATTCCGCCGGGCCACTGGCAGGAGGGAATGGCTGTGGGGGTAACGGAATTCAGCGGCACGCTGTATGTTCCTTCCTGGCAGTGGCAGCCCCGTGCTGTGCGGATGAGTGCACCAGACGCCGTGCAGGCCGGTCTGACAACGGGTAAAAGCGGCATGGTCAGAGAAAGCCGGAGAGGGCAGGATTTTTATATTCTTGGCGGACATACCACATCACTGACAACTGCCCGTCCGGGGCTGCAGCCGTCGGTGACATTACTTCAGGTAGCGCCATCATCTCCCCGTATTGCGGCCCGGGGAGAACTCGCCCGGGGACAGGTGCGTTACGGGGAAATCACGTTCACGATGCGCCATCTTCTGGCATGGCAGGACAATATTACTGGTGGTCAGGGCTGGAGCGTGGTCAGCGGAGAGGTGACGCCGGAGGCTGAAAAACAGGTGAAACGCCAGTTATGGCAGGTGAACGGCTATGAATGGACTCCGGACTATGCCGGGTTAACCGCGCGTCCTGATGCGTTTATTTCGGGCGCTGAGTCGCTGTTGTCACAGGAGAATGGCAGCCAGCATATTGCCGGTGCCTGGGTGACATCCCTGAGTGATGTGCGGGTGAATTTCCCCGGTGCTGAGGAGCCGGTAAAACGCTGGCAGGGTAATCTGACACCGGTGGTGGTGTATTTCTGATGGCCAGACAACGAAAAGTGTTAATACCGATGTGGTGGGTGGTTGGTGTCTGTGTGGCAGCAACCTGTATGGCATGTCTGGTACTGACACTGGTGATGTTCTGTGCGGTACTGATGTGGTGAAGGTCGTAAGTGTGAGACAAAAAATCCTTCTGACCGGAACCTGCTGGTATGAGCTGACAGGGCTGTGGCACCTGTTGTCCGCACAGGGCCACAACGTTTACCGTGTACCTCCGGGGTATCCCTGGGCCCGGCATGGCTGGGACCTGATTATTGTGACGCTGAGTGCAGAGCCTGTCACGGGCTGGGGGCGTCATCTGTCCTGGATACGTGAACTGAGGGCAGAAATGTCCGGTGAAATGCTGGTTCTGGTGCCGGAAAGGCTGGAAATGCTGAAGGTGTTGCGAAATATCTGCCCGGTGTACAGCGGATGCATGCCGCTGTCGTGCCTGGAAAGAACTGTCCGCATGGCACTGAACAGAAAGACAGCCCGTACCGGTAAATTCCGCCTGACGTCCGGACAACGACAGGCACTGAAGCGTCTTTCTGAGAGAGGAAGAGACCGTCCCCTGAATCTGAAACAGAGTGAACGGGGGTTGTACTGGCATTATGCCCGGCTGGCAGAGAATGTGGGCGTCAGGGATTTCAGGATGCTGTTGATGACCGGGCTGGACCGGGAGGTTCATAAAATGGAAGACCGACAGTATGGACAGTGATTTTGTATCCGCAGACAGACTGATGCGTGCGCTCAGTAACGGGGAGTTTGAACCGTATCTCCAGCCGGTGGTTTCTGCATCCGACCTTACTGTGTCCGGTGCAGAGCTTCTGGTTCGCTGGCACATGCCTGCAGGCGAAATCATTCCGCCGGCATATTTCATTAACCGGGTGGAGTCTGCCGGTCTGTTGTTGCCTGTGACGGAAAAAATCCTGAACCGTGCGGTGGCAGGGCTTTCGGAGGTTAAAACCATGCTGCCGCGTGGTTTCCGGCTTGCCGTGAACGTGACGCCGGCCCTGCTGGCTGAGCGTGAGTTCACTCAGATGTGTCTGGCGCTGGCAGGGCATGACAGCATACATCTGGCTCTGGAGCTGACGGAGCAGCAGCCGTGGTTAAGATAATGTTCAACGGCAACCTGTTTTTGCTCATCTGTGTAACGGGGCTTATGACGAATGGATTCTTTTACTCCGTCACCTGCTTCTCATGAACGGATCCAACGCCGCAGATTTCTTTTCGAAGGGTAGCCCAGTTCGCATATGTCAACGCCACGATGTTTGACCGTTATTTGCCATTTTCATGCCCGCTAAATACTTTCGTTACTGATGCTGTCCG